>NZ_JAGPXJ010000234.1:0-425 GCF_018070605.1 Streptomyces sp. B15 | reverse complement strand
CCATGGACCGGTAGGCGGCCAGCAGCTCACCTCCTGCGGCGGCCAGGTGGTCGAAGAGCTGCGGGTTGCGTTCGACGACGGGCTCGATGGTCGCCTTGGCCTGCTTGAACAGCTGCTGCGCCACGCCCTGGGCCGTGGCCGCTCCGGCGGCACCCAGCAGCGGCTTGCCGAACTCGGCGACCTTCTCGGTGACCGCGTCCGCCAGCCGGCGCAGCTCCTCGGCGGTGTCGGTGGGCGGCGGGCCGTACTGCGCGCGGCGGCGGGCCCTCTCGGCGGCCAGGTCCTCCTCGCACGCGGTGGCCCAGGCGTCGGGGTCCGGGGCGTCAGTGCGCTCGGCGTCATCGCTCATGGCGGGCTCCTACGGGCGACGGGTGGTGGTTGACGTTCGCCTTCCGACGTTACCCGAACGGCGGCACGGCGTTGAG
>NZ_JAGPXJ010000031.1:0-76776 GCF_018070605.1 Streptomyces sp. B15 | reverse complement strand
CGGGCCCCGCGGCCCCCGGCCCCCCCCGCCGGCGGCGCCGCGCACTTGCAGGTGACACCGGTGTCACTACCTACCGTGCGCCGCATGAGTACCGCACACGGATCCGCGAGCGGCCGCCTGCCCGGCTGGCTCTTCGTCCTCTTCCTCACCCTGCTGGCCACCGCCACCGACGAGTTCATCATCGCGGGCGTCCTGCCGCAGATCGCCGACGATCTGAACGTCGGCGTCCCGGCTGCGGGCCAGCTGGTGACCGTCTTCGCCGTCGTCTACGCGCTCGGCGCTCCCACGCTCGCCGTGGTGTGCGCCCGCCTTCCCCGCCGTACGGTGACGGCCGCCGGGCTGGCGCTCTTCGTCGTCGCGAACGTCGCGGCGGCCCTCGCGCCGGGCTACTGGTGGCTGATGGCGGCCCGGGTGGTCGCGGCGCTGTGCGCGGCGGTCGTCACCGCGGCGGCGTTCGCCACCGCCGCCGCCGGAGCGCCTCAGGGCGCACAGGGCCGCTACCTCGGCGTCGTCACGGCGGGGATGACCGCGGCCCTGTTCACCGGGGTGCCCGTCGGCTCCTGGCTCGGCGGCGCGTTCGGCTGGCGGGCCACCTTCTGGCTGATCGCCGCCGTCGGCGCCGTCGCCGCGCTGGGCGTGGCGGCCACCGCACCGGCCGTGCCGGGCGGGGAGCCGGCACCGCTGCGCCGCCGCCTCGCCCCACTGCGGGAGCCGGCCGTGCTGCGCATGGTGGCGGTGACGTTCCTGGCGGCGAGCGGTGGGCTGATGTTCTACACCTACTTGGGCGCCTACACGGCCGAGGTCGCCTCCGGCTCCTGGGGGCTGCTGTCCTTCCTGCTCTTCCTCGTCGGCGCGGCCGGGCTCGCCGGGGCGCTGCTGGCGGGCCGCGCCACGGACGCCTGGGGGCCGGACCGCGGGCTGCGGCTGGTGCTCGGCGGGCACACGCTGACGCTGGCGGTGGCGACGGTGCTGGTCTTCAGCGGTGCGGGCGGCCCGGTGGTGCTGGCCGTCGTCGTCGGCTGCTGGGCGGTCTTCGCCTGGGGGCTCAACCCGCCGGTGCAGGCCGGTGTGCTGGCGGCGGCCGGGCCGGAGGCGGGGATGACGGCGCTGGCGCTGAACATCTCGGGCCTCTATCTGGGCACCGGTGTGGCAGGGGCGCTGGGCGGCGCCGTCATCGGCGCGGCCGGTGTCCGGTACGTGCCGGCGGCGGCGACGGCGCTGATGCTGTGCTCGTTCGCCCTCGCCTCGCTGCCCGTCCGCGCCCGGGGCGGCCTCACCGGGCCGGCAACTGCCGCTGTGCCGAGTGCAGCACCGAAGTGACCGTCTCCGCGAAGCGTGCCCCGCACAGGTGTTCCTCACCGGTGCGGGCCGCCGTCAGCAGGGCGTCGACCGCGCGGGCGAAGGAGGCGGCGGGTGCCTCGTCGCGCAGCGGCAGCTCGGCGACGCCCGCGGCGCCCCGCACCTCGGCGGTGACCCCCGCAGCGGCGGGCGGCACCGAGTGGGTCAGCGTGCAGGTGCTGGAGGCCCCAGAGGTGTGCCGCAGCGCGAGGTGCACGGTGTCTCCGAAGCCGCCGGGCGCCGCCGTCACCTCCTCGACGGGGCCGAGCAGCGGCAGCAGTACCGACAGCGCGTGCGGACCCACGTCCCACAGGGCGCCCTTCTCACGCCGCCAGGGGGAGGCGGTGTACGGCGAGTCGGCGCCGCCGAAGACGGGGGAGAGCCAGTCGGCGCGCCCGATCCGCCAGCCGTCGACCGCGGCCTGCTCGCGCAGCCAGTCGCCGGTCGAGACGCAGAAGTGCAGCGTGAAGAAGACGACGCAGCCGACCCCGGCCCGCTCGACCGCTTCGGCGACGCCACGGGCGGCGTCGGGCGTGGTGGCGACGGGCTTGTCGAGCAGCAGATGGCAGCCGGCGTCGGCCGCGCGGACGGCGAGCGGTGCCTGTACGTCAGGGGGGAGCGCGACGGCGACCGCGTCGCAGGCGTCGAGGAGCGCGTCGAGGTCGGCGTACGGCCGGGTCTCCAGCCGGGCGGCGAGCGCTCCGGTGGGTTCGGGGCGCCGCCCCCACACCCCGACCAGCTCCACCTCGTCGTGGGCGGCCAGCGCGGGTCCGTGAGTGCGCTCCGCCCAGGGCCCTGTCCCCAGCAGTCCGAACTTCATACCGAGCAGCGTACGAGGTCCCGCCCGGCCGTCCCGGAGCGCCCGGGGCACCCCGGGACGGCGACGGCATGGCCCGGATTGCCCCATCGGTGCCGAATATCGCCGGGCAGGCGCCCTTGTCCGGTGCGCCCCGTGGCCAGCGGCGCGGCCCTGGCGCAATCTTGGCGCCGGTCAGGTGCGAGCGAGGGAGACGGGCGATGGCTGAGCTGTTCATCGACGGGGAGTGGCGGCAAGCCACCGCTGGCGGGCGGCGGGACGTGATCAACCCGTTCGACGCCTCCGTGATCACCACGGTCGACGAGGCCGACGAGACCGATGTCGACCTGGCCGTACGCGCGGCCAAGCGGGCCTTCGAGCGGGCCGACTGGTCCTCGGCGCCCACCCGGCGCCGCGCCGACGTCCTCCACCGCGTGCACGAGCTCCTGCTCCGCGACCAGGAGGAGATCGCCCGCACCGAGACCCTCGACACCGGCAAGACGCTCACCGAGGCCCGCCTCGACATCGAGGACGTCGCGAACGCCTTCCGCTACTACGCCGAGCTGGCAGGCAAGGACGGCGGCCGGGTGGTGGACGTGGGCCCCGACGTGCTCAGCCGCGTCGTCTACAACCCGGTCGGCGTCTGCGGCCTGATCGCACCGTGGAACTATCCGCTGCTGCAGGCGTCCTGGAAGGTCGCCCCCGCGCTGGCCGCCGGTAACACGCTCGTGCTCAAGCCCAGCGAGACGACGCCGCTGTCCACCATCGCCATGATCCGTCTGATCGCGGAGGCCGGAGCGCCGCCCGGGGTGGCCAATCTGGTGCTCGGCTCCGGTGCGACGGTCGGCGCCGCCCTGACCACCCACCCCGAGGTGGACCTGGTCTCCTTCACGGGCGGACTGTCGACCGGGCGGAAGATCATGGAGAGCGTCGCGCCCGACGTCAAGAACCTCGCCCTGGAGCTGGGCGGCAAGAACCCCAACGTGGTCTTCGACGACGCGGACTTCGCCGCCGCCGTCGACTATGCGCTGGACGCCGCCTTCCTCCACTCCGGCCAGGTCTGCTCGGCCGGTTCGCGGCTGCTGGTGCAAGAGAGCATCCACGACGAGTTCGTGGCGGCGCTGGGCGCCCGGGCCAGCGGCATCCGGCTCGGCAACGGGCTGGAGCCGATGACCGAATCGGGGCCGCTCAGCTCGGCCGAACACCGCGCCAAGGTGGAGAGCTATCTGGAGATCGCCCGCGAGGAGGGCGCCCGGCTGGTCACCGGCGGGCGCCGCCCGGACGACCCCGAACTGGCCAACGGGTACTTCCTGCTGCCGACCGTCTACGCCGACTGCGACCGCTCGATGCGCATCGTCCAGGAGGAGATCTTCGGCCCGGTCGTCACCGTCGAGCGGTTCCGCACCGAGGACGAGGCCGTCGAGCTGGCCAACGACACCCGCTACGGGCTGGCCGGCGGGGTGTGGACGAGCGACGCGGGCCGCGCCCAGCGGGTCGCCAACCGGCTGCGGCACGGCACGATCTGGATCAACGACTTCCACCCGTACGTACCCCAGGCCGAGTGGGGCGGCTTCGGCCGCTCGGGCATCGGCCGCGAACTGGGGCCGACCGGGCTGCGCGAGTACCAGGAGGCCAAACACATCTACCAGAACCTCTCACCGGCCCCCTCCGGCTGGTTCAAGGGCTGAGGCACGAGACGGCAGGAGAGGAACACCGACCGGTATGAACGCGAACGACGCAAGCCGCTCCGGCGACGAGCACACCTACGACTACGTCATCGTCGGCGGGGGCACGGCCGGCTCCGTGCTCGCCGCCCGGCTGAGCGAGGACCCCGACTGCCGGGTGTGCGTCATCGAGGGCGGGCCCAGCGACGTCGGCGACGAACAGGTGCTGCGGCTGCGCAACTGGATCAACCTCCTGGAGTCGGAGTACGACTACGGCTACACCACCACCGAACAGCCCCGCGGCAACTCGCACATCGTCCACTCCCGGGCCAAGGTGCTGGGCGGCTGCTCCTCGCACAACACGCTCATCAGCTTCCTCCCCTTCCCCGAGGACCTGGACGAGTGGGTGGGGATGGGCTGCGCCGGCTGGGACCCGGTGACCGTCCTGCCGTACCGCAAGCGGCTGCGCAACAACATCGTTCCCGTCGGTGAGGCGGACCGTAACCCCATCGCCCGGGACTTCGTGACCGCCGCCGCCGACGCGCTGCACGTGCCCGTCATCGACGACTTCAACCGCCGCCCCTTCTCCGACGGCGTCGGCTTCTTCTCCCTCGCCTACGACCCGGAGACCAACAAACGCTCCTCGGCCTCCGTCGCCTACCTACACCCGATCATGGACAAGCGGCCCAATCTGACGCTGAAACTGCGCACCTGGGCCTACCAGCTGGCATCCGACGGCGCCGGGCGGCTCACCCGCGTCCGGGTGCGGTACGCCGACGGCAGCACGGGCACGGTACGCGCCGAGCGCGAACTGCTGCTGTGCGCCGGGGCCGTGGACACCCCGCGACTCCTGCTGCTCTCCGGTATCGGCCCCGCCGACGAGCTGCGCGCCCTCGGCATCGAGGTGCGCGCCGAGCTGCCCGGTGTGGGGGAGAACCTGCTCGACCACCCCGAGTCGGTGATCGTGTGGGAGACCCACGAGCCGCTGCCGCCCAACTCCGCGATGGACTCCGACGCCGGACTGTTCGTACGGCGCGACACCAGCCGGCCCCGGCCCGATTTGATGTGGCACTTCTACCAGGTGCCGTTCACCGTCAACACAGAGCGCCTGGGCTACCCCACACCCCCGCACGGGGTGTGCATGACCCCGAACGTGCCGCGTGCCCGCTCCAGCGGGCGGCTGTGGCTGCGCAGCTCCGACCCGGCCACCCACCCCGCCCTCGACTTCCGCTACTTCACCGACCCGGACGGCCACGACGAACAGACCATCGTCGACGGGCTGCGCCTGGCCCGCGAGGTGGCTAACGCCGCGCCGCTGCGCGACTGGCTGAAGCAGGAGATCGCCCCGGGCCTGCGGGTGAGCACGGACGCCGAACTGTCGGAGTACGGCAGGCGCGTGGCGCACACCGTCTACCATCCGGCGGGCACCTGCCGGATGGGCGCCGCCGACGACCCGGCGGCTGTCGTCGACCCGCTGCTGCGGGGGCGCGCGCTGCGGCGGCGGCGACCGGGGGCGGTCTCCCGCCGCGACCGGGGGCGGCGCCCTGCGATGTGCCGCAGGGCGCCGCCCCCGTTCGCTCGCACAGCCTCCGTCAGCGGACCTGCTCCGAGGGCCGGTCCGTGCCCTGCTGCGGGCGTCCGTAGGGCCCGGCGCCCCACGCCTCCAGCGGCGTGCTCCCGTCCGGCGAGGGCGAGGCGGTGACCGGTGCGCCGGCCTCACCGTGCTCCATCCGCGGCAGCCGGTGCAGCCAGCGCGGCAGATACCAGTTCCGCTCGCCCAGCAGCATCATCACCGCGGGCAGCAGCACCATCCGCACCACGGTGGCGTCCAGGAAGACGGCCACCGACAGGCCGACCCCCATCTGCTTCATGTCCTGCATCGACAGTGTCGCGAAGACCGCGAAGACGGCCACCATGATGAGCGCCGCACCGGTCACCGCCGAGGCGGTGGCCCGGATCCCGTCGCGGATCGCCTCCCGGGTGCTCATGCCCCGGTCCTTCGCCTCCCGGATCCGGGAGACCACGAAGACGTGGTAGTCCATCGACAGACCGAACAGGACGACCAGGACGAACAGCGGCATCCACGACTCGATCGCGCCGACCGCCTCCGTGCCGAACAGCTCGGCGCCCCAGCCGTGCTGGAAGACCGCCGTCATCACCCCGTAGGCCGCACCCACCGAGAGCAGATTGAGAATGATCGAGGCCAGCGCGATGGGCACCGAGCGGAAGCAGACGAGCATCAGCAGGAAGGTGACGACGGTGATGAAGACGAACACCGGCACGATGCCGTCCTTCAGTTGGTCGTTGAAGTCCTTGGAGCCCGCGAGCTCCCCGGTGACGTAGACCTGCCCGTCGGCGGCGACCGGTGCCAGCTTCTCCGGTACGAGCGTGCCGCGCAGGGTGTCGAGCGCGGCGAGGGAGGTCTCGTCGGTGCCGTCGCCCGCCAGGGGGACGTCGACGACCGCCACGTTCTGCTTCGGATGCACGGCGGTCTCCACGCCCCGGCCGAAGTGGCCGGTGTCCTCGCGGACCGTCTTCTCGAAGTCCGTGAGCGCCGCGCGGACCCCGGCCGAGCGGATGTCGTCGGCCTTGAGGACGACGCGGGCCGGTGCCGGGCCGCCGGGGAAGGTCTCGCTGATCTTCTCGGCGCTGACCCGCAGTTCGGTGCCCTTGGGCATCTGCTTGTCGAGGGAGAGCTGTTCGGTCTTCATCCCGAGCGCGGGCGCGGCCAGCGCCAGCATCACCACCGCGGCCAGGACGGCGAACAGCCCCGGAGCCGCCAGCACCGGGCGCAGCAGCGCTGCGGAGACGCGTCCCGCGGGCTTGCGCCGCCCCGCGGCACGGTCGCTCTTCCGGCCTCCCAGGAAGGGGACCTTGCCCTTGTCGACACGGTCGCCGAGCCAGGACAGCAGCGCGGGCAGGATGGTCACCGAGCCGAGCATCGCGATGAAGACGACCAGGATCGTGGCGACGGCGAAACCCTTGAACAGCAGCAGCCCCGACAGGAACATGCCCGCCATCGCCACCATCACCGTCACACCCGACACCAGCACGGCACGGCCGCTGGTGGCCGCGGCGATCCGCAGGGCCGTGTCCGCGTCCCGTCCGGCGGCCCGCTCGTCCCGCTCCCGCCGCAGATAGAACAGGCAGTAGTCGACGCCGACGGCGAGCCCCATCAGCAGCATCACGGAGTTGGTCGTCTGGTCGATGTGCAGCTGGCTGGAGACCAGAGCGAGGATGCCGTTCGCGGCGAGGAACGCGGTCAGTGCGAGTGCCACCGGCAGCAGTGCGGCCACCAGCGCGCCGAAGGCCACCAGCAGGATGCCCAGCGCCAGCGGAACGGCCGTCCACTCGGCCTTGGCGAAGTCCTCACCGAGGATCTTGTTCAGCCACTTCGTGGCGCTGGCCTCGCCGTACTGGTGGATCTCCACGCCGTCGCCGCTGTGGGCCGCGCGGACCTCGCCGACCGCGTCGATGACCTCGTTGATGGGCTTCTCGTCGGTCGAGTCCGGGTCGCCCCGCATCTCGAAGCCGATGAGGCCCGCCTTGCCGTCCCGGGAGGGGAGGGGGTCACTGACGTTCTCGACCCGGCCGGTGTCCTCGACGGCCCGGACGACCTCCCTCGCGGTCGCCCGCCAGCCGTCCTTGTCGGCGCTGGAGACCATCACCGACTCGGCCGGCGGCTCGTCGATCCCCGCCTCCTCCAGGATGGCGGTCGCCCGCGCCGAGTCCCGTACGGACTGCTCGCTGTCGGTGGGTTCGGTCAGCCCCGCCATCCCACCGAGCACCGCGGCGAGCACGACGAAGAGCAGCCAGCCGAAGACCGCCGTCTTGCGGTGCCGGGTGCTCCAGCCGCCGAGCCGCGCGGCGAGCCCCTGGCGGGGCGGCCGGCCGGGCACCTCCCTTCCGCTGCGAGAGGTGGTGGGTGTCGATGGTCTGCGCATCGGGCTCTCCCCGTTTCCGTGGCTCCGCCGGTGGCCTGTTCCAGCCGCTGGAGCTGCCTTTGCTGGGCAGTACCGACGCTAGAAACGGCGGGCCGGCGGCCACAGCCGCCGAGCACCCGTAACCGGGAGGCACGAGCACCCCTGGTGGAGAAGGAAAAGGCGAGCCGCGTGGTGGTGCTAGGTCTACCTACGGGACGGGAGCCCGGGCCAGTGCGCGGCCCCGGCGCCGGGGGCAGACTGGCAGAGTGCCGGAAGGTGGCACGGGGGCCGATGGTGACCGACGGAGCCGGGGGCGAGTGGTGAGCGGGTACGAGAAGTGAGCGGGACGAAGGTGACCGAGGCCAAGGGCACGGCGACGGGGTGGAGCGACGGCGCGGAGCGGCAGGCCCCGCACCCGCATCCGCACCGGCAGCGGCGGCGTGCGGGAAGCCCGGCCGCAGCGCTGCTGGCGACCGCCCGCGGCCTCGTGCTGATGGTCCTGTCCCTCGGCGTCTCCCTTGCCCTGTTCCTGCTGACGCTGGTCTCCATGGTGCTGATGCTGCTGGGCCTGGGGGTCTTCACCACCCCCTGGCTGCTGCACCTCGTGCGGATGCACGCCAACCAGCGCCGCGCCCTGGCCGGCGAATGGGCGGGCCTGCACATCGGCCCCCCGTACCGACCGCTGCCGCCCGGCCCACGCGGAGTGACGGGCCATGTCGAGTGCTGCGTTATCATGCTCAAGGACCCGGCCACCTGGCGGGACTTCGTCTGGCTGATCACCGATGCCGTCTTCGGCTTCGTGCTGGCGCTGCTGCCGGTGGCGCTGATCGGCTACGGCATCGAGGGCTGGGTGATGTTCGCGGGCGTATGGCGCGCCGTGGCCGGTGACTACTGGTACGGCTTCATCCATCTGGACACCTTCGGCGACGCGGCACAGTGCGCGGCTCTCGGCAGCTTCGTGCTGCTGCTCGGCCTCTACGCCAACCCGCATCTGATCACCGCCCACTTCCAGCTGGCCCGCGGGCTGCTCGCCCCCACCCGCGGCGCCCGGCTCGCCCACCGGGTGGAGCAGTTGTACGAGACGCGGCATGACGCGGTGGACAGTTCGGCCGCGGAGTTGCGCCGTATCGAGCGGGATCTGCACGACGGCGCGCAGGCCCGGCTGGTCGCCATGGGAATGAGCCTGGGCACCATCGAAGCCCTGATCGAACACGATCCGGCCAAGGCCAAGCAGATGATCGCCCAGGCGAGGGAGAACTCCGCCGAGGCACTCACCGAACTACGCGACCTGGTACGCGGCATCCACCCACCCGTACTCGCCGAACGCGGCCTGGGCGACGCCGCGGAAGCCCTCGCCCTGCGGATGCAGCTGCCCGTCGAGGTCGATGTCGAGCTGCCCGGCCGGTTCGCGGAACCGGTCGAGTCGGCCGCCTACTTCGCGGTCAGCGAGGTCCTGACCAACGCGGTCAAGCACGCCGAGGCGGAGCACATCTGGCTGGACATCCACTACACCGACGACGCGGGCGGCATGCTCCGGATAGCCGTCACCGACGACGGGCAGGGTGGCGCCGACGTCTCCCACGGCTCGGGCATCGCCGGTATCGAGCGCCGGCTGGGCCCGTTCGACGGCATCCTGGCCCTCAGCAGCCCGCCGGGCGGCCCCACGATGGTCACCATGGAGATCCCCTGCCGCCCCCTGGCCCCGGCCTGACCGCCGTCACGTCCGAGGCTCCGCCTCGGACCACAGCTCGCGCGCCAGCCCGGCCAGCTCCCGCACCGCGGGTGTCATCGCGCGGGCGGCGTGGCGGACGAAGAAGATGTCCAGCACGGGCTCGTGTTCCCACGGCAGTACGGCCAGCTCACCCCGGGCGATCTCCTCGTCCACCGAGGACGCCGGAGCCAGGCCCACCCCCAGCCCCGCCGCCGCACACCGCCGCAGCGCCTCCAGACTGAAGAACTCGATTGTCTGCGGAGACAGCCCCGCCCGGCTCAGTTCGCGTTCCATCACCACCCGCTGGACGCACCCGGGCTCCAGCAGCAGCACGGTCTCGCCCGCCAACTCGGCGGTGGAGACCAGCGGCTTCCCGGCGAGCGGATGCTCCGGCCGGCACACCAGCCGGAGGGGTTCGCGCCGCATCCGCTCGGCCCGCACCCCGGGAGAGTCGACGGCCTCCTCCTGGAGGAACCCCGCGTCGAGGGTGCCCTCCGCCAGGGCGTCCAGCAAAGGGCCACGTCCCGCGGGCTGGAAGGCCAGCCGCAGCAGCGGGAACCGCGTGCGCATGGCGCGGAGAACGGGCGGCAGGTGGTAGGCGCACAGGCTCTCCGGAGCGGCCACCCGCAGGGTGCCCCGTACCTGGTGCGGGTCCTCTCCCGCGCCTCGTACCGCCTCCCGGGCCTGCTCAGCCTGACCGAGCAGCGCGCGTGCGTGTCCGCACAGTTCCCGGCCGGGTTCGGTCAGCGTCACCCGCCGCCCCAGCCGTTCGAACAGCGCCACGCCCAACTCCGCCTCCAGCGCCTTGATGTGCGCCGTGACACTGGACTGCACATACCCCAGCTCCCGTGCGGCCCGGGTGAAATGGAGGTGACGTGCCACCACGAGGAAGGTCTCCAGCTGTTTGAGCTCCATGCCTGCCGAGACTAGCCGTATGGATCGGTGATGCCGATGGGTTGGATCGAGAACATTCGTTGGACTCGATGAGTGTCGGCGATCTACAACTCGTACATGAGCAGCGTCCGTTCCCGCCGCACCCACTCGAGTCGTTCCGCACCCCACGGCACACCGCCCGCCGGGCCTCGTGCCGGGGCCACCGCACCCGGGCTGGCGAGCCGCCATTTCCTCCTCCTGCTCGCCGCCACCTTCGCCACCTTCGGCAGCGCCACGCCGATGCTTTCGGTCGTCCCGCTGTGGGCCGAACACGGTGGCAGCGGACACGGCGGAGCGGGCGCGACCACTGCCGTGCACATGGCGACCACCGTGGCGACGCAGATCGTCACCGGCCGTATCCTGCGTCGGCTGCCGGCACCGCGCGTGCTCTGCGTGGGCGCCCTGCTGATCGGCCTGCCCACCCTGGGCTACCCCGTCACCGCCGCACTTCCCTGGACGGTGGCGGTCTCGGCCGTCCGGGGGGTGGGCTTCGGCCTGGTCACCGTCGCGGGCAGCGCCCTCGCCGCCCGGCTGGCCGGTCCGGGACAGCGCGGCAGGGCGGTGGGCTGGTACGGCGTCGCCGTGGGGCTCCCGGCGGCGGTGCTGGTGCCGCTCGCGGTGTGGGCGGTGGCGGAGTTCGGCTTCGTCCCGGTCTTCTGGGCCTCCGCCGCCCTGGGGACGCTCGCGGCCCCGCTCGGCGTCGCCGTCCTCGCCGGGCACCGCCCCTCCCGGGCCCGTCCCCCGGCACCTGACCCGGTACCGGGCGCCCCGCAGGCCGGCACCGGGCCAAGCGACACCGCCTCGACGCCGGCTTCGCGGAGCGGACACGTCCCTGTGCGTCGCCTGCCCGTGCGGCTTCTCGCGGTGCCCGTTCTCCTGCTCCTGGCCCCCGTGTGCGCACTGGGCAGCCTGATGTCCTTCCTGCCGCTCGCCCTCGCACCCCACGCCGCCCCCGCCGCGCTGCTCACGCTCTCCGCCGCGCTGACAGCCGGCCGCTGGGCTGCGGGGGAGTGGAGCGACCGGCGCGGCGGCACCGGCCGCTTCATGGCGCCGTGCGCGGCCCTGTGCGCGCTGGGAACGGGGGCGTTCGCCCTCGTCGGCGGCGGGGGGACGGCGGCGGGCGGTGCCGTGGGGCCGGGAACCGGCGCGGCGGTGGCGGCAGCCCTCGCGTTCGGGCTGGCCATGGGCGCGCTGCAGAACGACACACTCGTGGCGATGTTCCACCGGGCCGGCCCCGAGCACCAAGGAACGGTCAGCGCCGCCTGGAACATGACGTTCGACTCGGGCTACGGCGCCGGCGCGCTGCTGACCGGCGCCATAGCCCAGGTCTTCTCCCTCAGCCTGTCCGCGGCCTTCGGGGTCCTGGCCGTCCTCATCGTCGCCACCCTGCCCGTGGCGGCCGCGCTGCAGCTTCCGCGAAGCTCACACCAGGGCTGAGACCTTGTCCCGGTACTGCCGCACCGCTGCCGCGTCCCGGTACGGCTCCAACCGCCGCTCGAAGTCCCGTACGTACTCGTGCGCCCGGACCGACCGCATCTCCGCGGCCTGGTGGGCCGCCTCGGCGCCCAGCGCGCAGGCCTGCTCGATCTCGCCCAGCCCCAGCCGCGCCGTGGCCAGCACCACCCGGCAGAACAGCCGGCTGCGGGCGAACCCGGCGCTGCGCAGCTGGAGCGAGCGCTCGGCGTGCTGTGCGGCGGCACGGTACTGCTGGAGGTCCCGGTGGCAGTGCCCGAACTCGTCGGCCAGCTGCGCCTCGTCGAAGAACCGCGCCCAGGCGGGGACGTCCTCGCTGGGCCTGGCGGCCTCCAGCGCCCGCTCGGCGCGGGCCAGCGACGCCGTGCAGGCCCGCACCTCGCCCAGCACCCCGTGGCCGCGCGCCTCGGCGGCGTGCAGCAGCGCCTGGACCACCGGCGGCACCGAGGTGCCCACGCCCTGCTGGGCGACCCGGGCCAGCTGCACCGCCTCGCGCCCGTGCCCCAGATAGACGGCCTGCCTGCTCATGGTCACCAGCACATAGGCGCCGAACGCGCGGTCGCCGGCGGCCTGCGTCAGCCGCAGCGCCTGGACGAAATAGCGCTGCGCCAAACCGTGCGCCGCGATGTCGTAGGAGGTCCAGCCCGCCAGCCGGGTCAGATCCGCGGCGGCGGCGAACAGCCGCCGGCCCAGCTGCTCCCCGTAGACGCCGCGCAGCATCGGCTCGGCCTCGTGCTCCAGATACCGCACCAGGGCCTGCCGCGCGTGCCCGCCCCCGTAGGCGTGGTCCAGGGCGCGGAAGAGTTCGCACACCGAGCGCAGCGCCGCCACATCACCGCCGGAGACCCGCTGGCCGGGGCCGCGCTCCACCCGGTCCAGCCGCGCGGCGGCCAGCGCCGGCGGGCTGTTCGCCACTCCCGCACCGCTGCCGAGCCGGGACTGCGCCGGGACCCGCAGCCCACCGCCGTGCCCCGCGCCGCCCGCCCCCGGGTGTCCGGCGGCAGCCCCGTGGCCGTGACCGGGACCGTGCCCCGGCCCGTGATGCCCGTGCCCCGGCCCCGGTCCCTGTCCACGTGCCGTGCCCAGCCCGCCGCCGGCCGCGGACTGCCCGGGCCCGGCTCCGTGTCCGGGGCCCGCCGAACCGCCGGCCGAACCGTGGCCTCCGGGACCTCCGGGACCTCCGGGGCCTGCGGGGCCGCCCGAGCCGTCCGGTTCCGGGCCGCGCGCTACCCGCTCGTCCGCCCGGCCGATCAGCCAGTCCCGGCTCGGTACCACGAGCCCGGCCGGAGTGAACGCGATCTTGCGCAGCTCGGCGTGGCTGCCGGAGTCCTTACGCCACAATCCGCTGACGATGTCCACCGCCTCGGCGGGCGTCGCCGCGAACTCCAGCCCCGCGTACACCGGCGCGCACGCGTCGAGGCCGAGGTCCTGAGCCGTCAGCCGCCGCCCCAGGCGGCGGGTGAAGACCTCGGCGATCAGGGCGGGGGTGGTGCCTCTGGGCTGCTGGCCGCGCAGCCACCGGGTGACCGATGTCTTGTCGTAGCGCAGGTCAAGACCGTGTTCGAGTCCGAGCTGGTCCACGCGCCTGGCCAGGCCCGCGTTGGAGAAGCCCGCCTCGGCGATCAGGGCGGCGAGCTGGCGGTTGGGGATGCGCTGCTGGGATGGCTGGGCCGCGTCGTTCACGGACTCCCCAGGTCGTTCCATCGTCATCAGGTCTACGGTCTCCTGCCCTCACGGCTTGTGTCAGACGCCGGGGCGCCCTGCTGGAACGGCGCGAATGTAACGGTCCCTCGTACATCGATCGCCCCCTTCGTCGCGCATTCATCCATACGTGTGAGGGGGCAGCCACCTGCGAGGACGGTGCGCGACGGCCGTACAGTGGCTGGGGGCGCGAGCGTGGAGCAGCCCGCCACCCCGGGTGTGCGAAGCGGGCTTACGAAGGAGAGAAGGCATGGGAGAACCCCGGCCGGCGGGTCCGGCGGACGGTCCGGTGGAGGGCGAACTTCGCTTCGTCCACCTGGGATTCGGCGACAACGCCGTCGACTACCTGGACGCCTGGCAGGAGCAGAAGCGGGTGCACGCGGCACGCTTCGCCGACGAGATCCCCGACACCTGTCTGATGCTGGAGCACCCCCCGGTCTACACGGCCGGGCGGCGCACCGAGGACAGCGAGCGTCCGCTTGACGGCACCCCGGTGGTGGACGTCGACCGGGGAGGCAAGATCACCTGGCACGGCCCGGGCCAGCTCGTCGGATACCCGATCCTGAAGCTGCCCCGCCCCGTCGATGTCGTCGCGCACGTCCGCCGTCTCGAAGAGGCCATGATCCGCGCCTGTGCCGAGCTCGGCCTGGCCACGACGCGGGTCGAGGGCCGCAGCGGCGTATGGGTGCTGGGCGACGCCGTCGAGAAGCCCGCCCGGGGCGCGGGGGACACAGTGCCGGGCGGCGACTCCTCCGGGCTGGCGCTGGACTTCGATCCGCGGCTGAACCAGGAGGACTACGACCCGCGCCTGATGGGCCCGGAGTACGCGCCCTCCAACGCGGGCCAGCGCGGTGAGGACCGCAAGCTCGCGCAGATCGGCATTCGCGTCTCGAAGGGCGTGACCATGCACGGTTTCTCGTTCAACTGCAACCCGGACACGACCGGTTTCGACCGGATCGTCCCCTGTGGCATCCGCGATGCGGGCGTCACCTCGCTCTCGCAGGAGCTGGGCAGGAATGTCCCGGTCTCCGAGGTGCTTCCTCTCATGGAGAAGCACCTGCGCGAGGTACTGGAGTCCGCGACTCCGCTGCCCCGCGCGGTCTGAGCCGCCGCCGGTCCCGCCGTCGGCCCCACCCGGGGCCGCACCGCGCGGGACCGCCCCGGGGCGCTGCCGTGGGCCGCGCCCCGGGCTCCTTCGGGCCAGGGTGTTTCCTGGGCTCCGGCCCGTACGAAAGCCGTAATCCGCAGGCGTAGGCTGATACCCGCCGCTGAATCGAAAGTACGTAGGGAGCCGGACGTGTCCGCTGTCGCACCCGACGGTCGCAAGATGCTCCGCCTGGAGGTCCGCAACAGCCAGACCCCCATCGAGCGCAAGCCCGAATGGATCAAGACCCGGGCGAAAATGGGCCCCGAGTACAACGCCCTCCAGAGCCTGGTCAAGAGCGAGGGGCTGCACACGGTCTGCCAGGAGGCGGGCTGCCCCAACATCTTCGAGTGCTGGGAAGACCGCGAGGCGACCTTCCTGATCGGTGGCGAGCAGTGCACCCGCCGCTGCGACTTCTGCCAGATCGACACCGGCAAGCCCGCCGAACTCGACCGCGACGAGCCCCGCCGCGTCGCCGAGTCCGTCCGCACGATGGAGCTCCGCTACGCGACCATCACCGGCGTGGCCCGCGACGACCTCGACGACGGCGGCGCCTGGCTCTACGCCGAGACCGTGCGGCAGATCCACGGGCTGATGCCCGACACCGGCGTCGAACTGCTGATCCCCGACTTCAACGCCGAGCCCGACCAGCTCGCCGAGGTCTTCTCCTCCCGCCCCGAGGTGCTGGCGCACAACGTCGAGACGGTGCCGCGCATCTTCAAGCGCATCCGCCCCGGCTTCCGCTACGAGCGGTCCCTGGAGGTCCTCACCCGCGCCCGCGAGGCGGGACTGGTCGTCAAGTCCAACCTGATCCTTGGCCTGGGCGAGACCCGCGAGGAGATCAGCGAGGCCCTGCGCGACCTGCACGAGGCCGGCGCCGAGCTGATCACCATCACCCAGTACCTGCGCCCCACCCCCAGGCACCACCCCGTCGAGCGCTGGGTGAAGCCGCAGGAGTTCGTCGAGCTGAAGCAGGAGGCCGACGAGATCGGCTACGCGGGCGTCATGTCCGGCCCGCTCGTCCGCTCCTCGTACCGCGCCGGGCGCCTCTACCAGCAGGCCGTCGAGGCCCGGCAGACGGGCACGACCTCCGCCGCCTGAGCCTCCGGCGGTCGAGCCGCTGGTACCTCAGGTGGGCGCCCCCGACCGAGGTACCGGCGGTTGAGGCGGCGGCCCGTCCGTTCTGTCCTGTTCTGTCCCGGTCGGTCCGCGTGGGACGGTGGGCCGACCGGGGGCGGGCGGCGACGCCGCAGGGCTCCCTCGAAGTGAGCTTCGCCGCACCGGCTTTCGTGGACTTTGACCCTGCGGTCATCGCCTGGTAACACCAATGCGTAACGCTGAAACCACATACTGCGCATGTGCGCACGGCCGCACGCCGTGTGACAGGGGCGCCCGGTTCAGACGGATGACTGACGGAGGGGACAGTGCGGACCACCCTGTGGGCACTGGAAGGTCTCGAACATCTTTTCTTCGGCAACGGGCAGCGGGTCGCCCGGCGCAACGCGTGGACGGCGGTCCTTGAGGACCGCCGCCGGGCCCGCGCCCGGCGGGAGGCGGAAACCGTATTGAACGCCGCGTCGGACCGCCGCCCGCCCCGGCTGACGTCCCAAGGCTGACGCCGGTCGCGGCCGGGGCGGCTGCCGTACCCCGTACCTCGTACCCCCGGCCGCGCGGCGGGCCGCCCGCCCTGCCACGTGCTGGTGTCTTCGGGGGGCGGCCCCCGTACCCCCGGCCGCGCAGCGAGCCGCCCGCCCTGCCACGTAAACTTCACCGCATGGCGAGGAAGGACAACACCGAGAATCCTGGGCGGCTC
The DNA here is from genome assembly GCF_018070605.1 of Streptomyces sp. B15. Classification (NCBI taxonomy): domain Bacteria; kingdom Bacillati; phylum Actinomycetota; class Actinomycetes; order Kitasatosporales; family Streptomycetaceae; genus Streptomyces; species Streptomyces sp. B15. The sequence continues at coordinate 60,280 of NZ_JAGPXJ010000031.1, read as the reverse complement.
AAGCAGATCGCTCAGACGTACAAGATGACCCGGCGCGTGGACCGGAAGATCGGTTGGATCCTGGCCGGCGTGGGGCTTGTCACCTTCGGTGTACTCCTCGCGATCGGCTTTCTGATCGGTCACCCGGTCTACCTGGGCATCGTCGGCGTGCTGCTGGCCCTGCTGGCGTGCGCGATCGTCTTCGGGCGCCGCGCGGAGCGGGCCGCGTTCGGGCAGATGGAGGGCCAGCCGGGCGCGGCGGCGGCCGTGCTGGAGAACATCGGGCGCGGCTGGCAGGTCACCCCGGCCGTGGCGATGAACCGCAGCCAGGACGTCGTCCACCGCGCGGTCGGCAAGGCGGGCATCGTACTCGTGGGCGAGGGCAACTCGAACCGGCTGCGTGGACTGCTGGCGTCCGAGAAGAAGAAGATGAACCGCGTCGTCGGCGACGTACCGGTCCACACGCTGGTCGTCGGCACCGGCGAGGACCAGGTCGAGCTGAAGAAGCTGCGCGTCAAGATCCTGAAGCTGCCCCGTACGCTGCAGGGCTCCGAGGTCACCCAGATCAACGACCGGCTCCGGGCGCTCGGTGACCTCATGAGTAACATGCCGATCCCGAAGGGCCCGATGCCCAAGGGTATGAAGCTCCCCAAGGGCCCGCAGGGCCGCTGAAAGCTCGAAGAACGAGCCTCGAAGAACGAGCAGGGTGGGGCTCCCGCGGCGGGAGCCCCACCCTGTTGTGTCGGCGGCCTGTTGTGTCGGCGGCGCTTCGCTCAGGTCCGTACCTGCACGGAGCCGGAGAGCCGGTCGTGCAGGCCACGGTTGTCGCGGTCCCAGACGAGCGCGGGGATGGCGAGGCCGAGCAGCACCGTGCGCACCGCCGTGCGCCACACCGGCAGCTTGCCCAGCCCGTCGAGCGAGACCACGCGCAGCCTCAGCAGCCGCTTGCCCGGCGTGGAGCCGATGGTGCCGACGGTCAGCAGACTCATGACGAGGAAGACGACCAGCGCCCAGTTGTTGGTGGCCTCCAGGCGGCGCCCCGCCAGCAGCCCGTAGGCGATGAGGGCCGAGAGCGCCCAGTCGATGAAGAGAGCGCCGACTCGACGCCCGACCGGCGCGATGGCTCCGGGGCCGTCCTCGGGGAGGCCGAGCCGCTTGCCGCGATGGCCGAAATCGGCCCCCATCTCCTCCGCCGCGGCGCGCGGTCCTGACAGCCACGACCCGATTGCTTCCCTGTTGTCCACCCGACAACGGTATCGCGCCGGTTTCCCCGGGGAACCGGCCCCGTTGCATCGGCGCCCGGCGGGCTCCCGTACGGCGTACGTCGAACGCTGTACGCCGTACGTTTCCACACGTCGCGTACCCCTGCTGGGCGCCGCGCCGGGCCTCAGGCCCCGGGCCCAGGTCCCGGCCCCGGGCCTCCCGGGCCCCGGACCAAGAGCCGACCGTGCGCCCCGGAAACATGTACCGAGCGGACCCCCCACCCCTCCACCGGTCCACCACCCTCCCGGCGACCTGAAAGTAACGGTCGAACTCCGTACGGTTAAACGCTGCCTGCCCAGCCTGGTGGTTAACATCGGCGAAACAGATGGGTCATGCTGGAGAAATGGCCCCTGCCTAAGGTCGGCCACCAGGCGTGCGGAGCCCTCGTGCTCGCACCCGGAGCCGGAGCAAGCCCGTCCCGACGCGGCGGGACTAGGAGGATGGATGTTCCAGAACGCCGACGAGGCCAAGAAGTACATCGCGGACAACGACGTCAAATTCATCGACGTCCGGTTCTGCGACCTGCCCGGCGTCATGCAGCACTTCGCCGTACCGGCGGAGTCCTTCGACCCGGCCGAGAGCCTGATGTTCGACGGCTCCTCGATCCGCGGCTTCCAGGCCATCCACGAGTCCGACATGGCCCTGGTCCCGGACCTGTCGACCGCGCGTCTGGACCCGTTCCGCTCCGAGAAGCACCTCAACATCAACTTCTTCATCCACGACCCGATCACCGGCGAGCAGTACAGCCGTGACCCGCGGAACGTGGCCAAGAAGGCCGAGGCCTACCTCGCCTCCTCCGGTATCGCCGACACCGCGTTCTTCGGCCCGGAGGCGGAGTTCTACGTCTTCGACGACGTCCGCTTCGAGACGAAGGCGAACGCCGGCTACTACCACATCGACTCCGAGGCGGGCGCCTGGAACACCGGCGCCGTCGAGGTCGGCGGCAACCGCGGCTACAAGGTCCGCTACAAGGGCGGCTACTTCCCGGCCCCGCCCATCGACCACTTCGCCGACCTGCGCGCCGAGATCTCCCTCGAACTGGGCCGCGCCGGCCTCCAGGTCGAGCGCCAGCACCACGAGGTGGGCACCGCGGGCCAGGCGGAGATCAACTACAAGTTCAACACGCTGCTGGCCGCGGCCGACGACCTGATGCTGTTCAAGTACATCGTCAAGAACACGGCCTGGCGCAACGGCAAGACCGCCACCTTCATGCCCAAGCCGATCTTCGGCGACAACGGCTCCGGCATGCACGTCCACCAGTCCCTGTGGTCCAGCGGCGACCCGCTCTTCTACGACGAGCAGGGCTACGCGGGCCTCTCGGACACCGCTCGCTACTACATCGGCGGCATCCTGCGCCACGCCCCCTCGCTGCTGGCCTTCACCAACCCGACGGTGAACTCCTACCACCGCCTGGTCCCCGGCTTCGAGGCCCCGGTCAATCTGGTCTACTCGCAGCGCAACCGCTCGGCCGCCATGCGCATCCCGATCACCGGCTCCAACCCGAAGGCCAAGCGCGTCGAGTTCCGCGCCCCGGACCCCTCGTCCAACCCCTACCTGGCCTTCTCCGCCCTCCTCCTGGCAGGCCTGGACGGCATCAAGAACAAGATCGAGCCCGCCGAGCCGATCGACAAGGACCTCTACGAGCTCGCCCCCGAAGAGCACGCCGACGTCCCCCAGGTCCCCACCTCCCTCCCCGCCGTCCTGGAAGCCCTCGAGGACGACAACGAGTACCTTCAGGCCGGCGGCGTCTTCACCTCCGACCTGATCGAGACCTGGATCGACTACAAGCGCACCAACGAAATCGCCCCCATGCAGCTCCGCCCCCACCCCCACGAGTTCGAGCTGTACTTCGACATCTAAAGGGCGGGAGCGGGCGACCTGGGCGGAGCCCGGAGAGCTCGCTGTGACCGGCGGCACCGGGACCTGCTGTTTCTCATTGGTCCCGGCTGATACTTCGTCCCTTGTGAACCGGGCGCGTAGCAGGTAACCGCACGGCTTGTCGTCAGGTAGGCCCTGAGGGCCATCACCTCTGTCTGAGGTGGTGGCCCTCGAGCTGTCGGTCGCCTATCGATCTTTGAGCGATCGGTCTGCGGCCTGTGAAGGGACTTCGGCCTGCTCCAGGCCCCGGGCGGAGTCGACCCACCAGCCACCCTCGGGCGGAATCTATTGTGTCCAGCCCTCGGTCGATGGACAGTCGGTCGGCCTGACGGCGCTCTTGAGGCATACACGTGGTGTGAGGCGGGTCACAGGGGGAGATCTGAGATTTTTTGCCGCTCTGCCCTCCGGTCGGGCCTGAGGAGAGAAGTCTCGTCTCCGCTCGACAAGGAACGCTCATGATCAACTTGCAGTCGGCCAGCCAGTGTCTCTTGTGTGTCTGCGAGATGGTTCGGCAGAGCCCGTCCAGGGTGGACCGGGAGCAGCAGGTGTACGGACTGTTCCATTTCTGGCACCAGACTCAGGGGGACGCCTTCTCTTCCGCGATGGCCCAGGCCCTGGGTGAGATCGAAGCAGTCAGGGACGTATGGGAGGGCGTGGGGGAACCCGACTGCTTGGAATGCCGGCGTCTCAGCACCTCTTGCCTCGCGAAAATCCTCCTGGACCTGGCCGATACCCTTCGCCGTATCCCGACGTGGCCCGATCGCTACGCCCTGCGGGAGGCCCTGAAGGCCCGCAACGCGGCGATCGAGGGCGATGCCGTGGCCGTGGACACTTTTGCCGGCAGTTTGCTGGGCTTGCCGCGCGCCATCGCGTGGCGGGAAGCCGTGGAGATGGCCCTGCTGGGCGAGTGGGTACATGCCCTGGGGGACGGATCGGCCGACACTCTGACCGTAGTCAGCACGCTGCGGCACTACGTCCGAATCGAGCACCGGCTGCAACAGCCGCTGTGGGAGCGAAAGGTCGGCGGCAAACGCACCGTACTGCTCAGTACCCCCATCGGCGACGAGCTGGTGCTGGGCGACCTGCTGGCTGGCCCTGAGGGCCCCGAAGATGCTGTGTTGGCGGCTGAATTCTGCGATCCCCGGATCCTCAAGGTGTTACGGCAACTGAACGTGCCGGAGGAGATGATCGCCCGCAGTCGGGCCCGTAGTGGGGAAGCCTGGGTACAAGCCGCCGTCGGCGTTGGACTGCCGGCGCCGTACGGTGAGCGGGTCCGTCGGAAACTCAAACGACTCGGCAAGCGCTACGCCGTTCGATCCGCCGCAGCCGTCGTCCAGGATGCAGAACGCACATGCCGCTGACCGACCTTGCTGTGATCCTGCTCCTCGTCGTTGTCACCTTGAGCATCGGTGCTGGTGTTCTGGCGCTGCTTCTTCGCCACCCGTCCTGGTGCGCACCGTTCGCCGGAGCCTGCGTCGCGATGACACTGATGGTCACTGTCACGGGTTTGCTCGTAGCTGTCACGCGAAGCTGATTCCATGTCAACCGCCCTGCCCATGAGGGCCCCTCATCGGCAGGCCCAGCAGTAACCGGAACATCGCCACGTCCGCGCCCGCATCCCGTGGGCCGTCACCCAACGGAGCAGCCCCACACATCCGCCGCCGCGTGTCCTCGCTCTCGACCAGCCGGAAGAAGACGAACGCCCGAGCACCCCGCGCCGTCACATCGGCGATCCGTGTGCCCGGACGTAGTCCGCCGAGCAGAAGCTCGCCGACTGTCCGTACCTGCTCCTCGCAGGCCACCACGACACGCCTCCAACCACTCGCTCGACAAACCGGGCTGACACAACCACGACACGACGGTCGACACACCGGGAATCCCGGTATCCACCCACACGCATGCCCCCTCGCGCCGCACGTTCTCCTGAAACGCCTGAAACGCAGGTCGGCCCGGTTCTCTGCCGGGTGGTGCTCGACCGCGCAGTGCTGATCTGCGCCCGCTGTCCGGTGTCACTCGTCCGACTGCGTTCGGTTGTCGTCCGAGCCCTCGCTGGTCAGCAGCCAGGAGCGGGCGGGTTCGGCGGCACGGGTGGTGTCCACCGTGAGGTGGAGACGCGTGCCGCCCTCCTGGCCGACGGGGTAGCTGCGTTGCTCCGTGGAATCGAAGCAGCGGCGGAGAACCTCCGCCACCTGACGTGCCGTCTCCGGGGACGCCGCGACGATACGGACCTCGGCGTGTCCGGCCGAGGGCACGGGTTCTGCTGGTTTCATCGTTTCCCTTGTTCCTGCTGGCTGACACGGGAAGTCAGCGGCGTTCCTCCGGCTGACGTGAGGGCCGGAGGAACCGTGTGCTGTGTCGGGGCCGTGCGCGTCGGTGCAGCGCCCACGCCCTGGTGGACGCGTCCCGGCCGGACATGCCGTGATCAGGCGCGCCCTGGTCAGGAAGGGTAGGGGTCATTCGCGGTTTCCGTCGTGATGTCCGGCGGCGCTGTCGGCCGGTCGGCGGCGCTTCCGGCGTCGGCCGCCGCGCACCGGCAGGGCGGCGCTGTAGCGGAAGGCCGCGATCCGCTGGTCGTGCTGGGCGTTGAGCCGGTGGAGCAGCAGAACTCCCAGAGCGACCATCGCGATGATCACGGCAACGGTGACAAGAGCGTCCATTGCTCTCACCTCTCCAAGGTGGCGGAGGCCCGGAGCCCGGTCGAGTGCCCGAGCGGGGGCGCGGCCCCGCCCTCGGCGTCCCACTCCGCTGTCCGGCCCCGGTCCTCGGCGGCGTCGCGGATCCTGTGCTCGTCGTCCATCAGCATGCTGACGGTGAGGAGACTCCCCGGGACGGCTGCGGCGGACATCAGCCGGTCGGCGGAGGCCGCAGTGGTTTCCGGCGGGATCACCAGCAGATCCCAGCGTCCACGGTCGGCGGTGTAGGAGAGCAGTATCAGTTTGTGCGGGTCCTGCTCTTTACTGAACCAGCCGACGCCCACCGTGTGCCCGGCGACGGGCACCTTCCGCGGGATCACCGGCCAGTGCGTCGGATTCACCGTGACACGGGTGATCCTGCCCCAGCACACGTCCAGCCTGGCTGTCAGGGCGGGCAACTCGCGGAAGAGATCCCGGGACCGCGGCCACCAGGCGCCGTCGAGCAGTCCCGGAGGCGCGTTCGCGGGGGTCAGTGCCAGGCGGACCGGTGGCGGGGAGACGTGCTCATCACTGGTCGCGTGGTCGGTGGTCGTGGGGTCGGTGGTCGCGGTCATCGCGCGCGCCTGACTCCGGGCTCGTTTCTCCGAGCTCCGGCGTTGTTGCTCGCCGGGAGCGGCACCGGCACGGGAGCCGATGTGCGAAGTACTTCCGGTAGCTCCACACTACTCCGGTCCATGGGCCGGACCGGATGTCTCGCGGTCACCGATCTCTCGCGGCCACCGATCTCTCGCGGATGCGGCTGCACCCGGCCTTGCGGACGAGCCTGCGGCCCGGCAGCCGGGTACGGTGGAATTCCTGGAAGATTTCGCGGCGGCGACCCCAGCGGTTCTGTCCCAAGCTCAGAAGCTCGCAGGCCCACGGGCTGTCCGGCGAAGATGTCGAGCCCCGAGGGAACTCACCATGGCCGACTCCGACACCCCACACCCCCCGAGGCCCGGGCCGGACGGGCTCCACCATTCGGTGAAGCCCGGGACAGCGCTGCTGAGGCTGGAGACGACACGGCTTCGTGAGGGGATCCTCGACGGTGCATGGTGGCCGCGCTCTCATGACATCGCAGCCGAACTACCGCGTCTGATCACAGAGTTGAGTCGGCGTCTCGGGCCGATCACCCGGGTCGGTCTGGACGCCGGTGCGTGGGAGGAACTGCCGACACGACTGGTCATCGACGACCGGGTCGTACACCTCGACGCCTTCCCGGTCGGCGACGACACCGTCCTCATCACTCGGGGAGACCGGGATCATTTCTCCCTCCTGGTCGTTCCCCCGCAGGCGACGCCCGACGCGGCCCGCGCCGCGATGGCCCAGGCGGTGCGGGCCGACAACATCTCCGCGGCCGAGCAGATCCTCATCGACACCGGCACCAACCCCGCCCACCCGGACCCCGCAGAACCCGGTCGCGGGGAACAGCCGGACGGTGTGCAAGCGGACGGTGTCCCCATCGACGGTGACCAGGCGGACGGTGACTCGACCTGACGCCCCCCGCGGCTTTTGCCGGGGCCCTCTCGTCCGCCGGGGTTCCCCTCTCGTGGGTTTCCCCGAGCGCGGGTACGCCGCAGTGGAGGTCGCGCTGCGCGTCGTAGCTTCCGCTCCACGGGGTGTTCGCTCGCACCAGTGTCACCAGGGCGGCGCCCAGCGGGACCGCGCCGCTCACCGTCCCGTTCCGCAGGGCCCGGGCCACTTGTACGCGCTCCGGCCAGGGCAGCAGCCCGAGGGAGACCGAACGCTCACAACCGGAGCAGTACACGCGGAGTGGCACACGCGGAGTGGTACCTCAAGGGTGTCGACGGTCAGATGGCGACGGTGGCCAGGTGGTCCGCGGTGCCGCCTCGCCACTCGACGACGAAGAGGGTCGCGTCGTCACTGGTGGTGCCTCCACGTGCCCGCATCAGGGTGTGGGAGAGGACGCGTGCCGTCTCCTGCACGTCGTCGGTGAGGCTGCTGACGTGTTCGAGGATGTCGATCATGCGTTCTTCGCCGAACTGCTCTTCACCCGGTTTGTGTTCTTCGACGAGGCCGTCGCTGTAGAACACCACCCTGTCGCCCCGCTGGAGCTGGGTCGTACTGACCAGCGGGGCGGCGCCGCCGAAGCCGACGGGCAGCGTTCCCTCGTTCTCGAGGCGCCGGATGACTTTGTTGCCACGGATGAGCAGCGCTTCCGGGTGTCCGGCATTGACCCACTCCAGCCGGCCGGTCGCCACGTCCAGGCGCATCATCTGCGCCGTGACGAATTGGTCGGGTCCGAACTGCTGGTCGATGGCGGTGTCCATGAACGCGTACAGCTCCGCGAGCCCCACATCGGCGCGGCGGGCGTGGCGGTAGGCGCTCACCGCCACGGTCGCCAGCACGGAGGCGTTCAGACCGTGGCCCATCGCGTCGATGACGGCGAGGTGCAGCGTGTCGTCGTTGAGCGCGTAGTCGAGGCTGTCGCCCGCGACGTTGTAGGCGGGCTCCAGGGCTCCGGCCACGGCGACCTGCGGCGTGTTCATCGCCAGCGGCGGCAGCAGGGACCATTGGATCTCCGCGGCGACGCTCATGGATCCACGGCGCCGTGCCTGGGTGTACCGGTCCGTATAACTGTTCTTGGTGACCAGCATGTCGGCGACCAGTCCGGCCAGCCGGCGTGCCAGCCGGCGGTCGTCCTCCCCGACGCTGTCCAGCGTGAAGCCCATGACCCCGACCTCGTCGCTGCCGTCCAGGAGCGGCAGGTACATACGTACGCCGTCGGCCTGCTCGTCCTCGACAGCGGTCTTACGGACGAACGCCTCACCGGCCCGGGTGCCGTCGATGGGTATCGTCCTGCCGACCTCCAGCCCCCTGCCAGGGAGGTGCACCAGTTCGCGCTGCTCGTAGTCCTGAAGAAGGATCGAGACGCTCCGGCCACCGATCCTGCGCACTTCCTCCGCCACCAGTGGAGCGATGAGCTGGGGCGGCATCTCGTGGGCCCGGTCCAGCAACTGTCCCAGCAGTCGCTCACCGAACCCCTCGGACAGGTCCACCGCGGACCTGCCTTCGCCGTGCCTGGGTCCTGTCATCGGTACCTCGAACCTTTACCGAAGATCCCTACCCGGCCGTAGCCCCTGAGCTCCCCAGGTCTCCCGTCCCGGCATTGCACGCAGCTTCCGCCGCCACCCTCCAGCATCGCAGCGAACGCTTCCGTACGACACTCGAGCGGGTCGTCACCTCGGAGACGGTCCGGGCACGCGCATCCGCACGGTGGGCTGCTGGCCGTGCGCGGGGCGGCCGTGCGCGGGTGCGGGCGGCGAAGGCGACACCGTGCAGCGGGGCGTGGACCAGGTACGCCTCGTCCTCCAGCGGGATCGCGAAAATGTCCCGGGCTCCGTCGAAAGAATCGCTTCAGCCGCTCGTCGCCGGTCCTGTCGTCGCGCAACCGCATCGGACCGCAACTCACCGTGTTCTTCGGCCGACTCACGGATTGCCCACGAAAGCACCGGCGTTCCCCCACTGTGCGCCCACAGCGGCGTGCCCAGGCCGAACCGGCCGCCGGGCGACTGGCCGACAGGGCGACCTGCCGACGGTGTCACGGGCCTTCGGCTTCCGGGCGAGTGCCCCGACGTCCAGGCGAGCACGATTCACCCGGGATGGGAACGCCCAGGGACTGGAGGCCGCTGGACCCTGTGCTCTCCTCGTCCCGCCCTTCCCACCGTCACCTGGCGTTGCCGGGCGCGGCGCGACTCGCCGGGATCCGCGTCAGCGGGGGCTGGTTGCCGGCTCCGGTGCTGTGGCGGCCGGCTTCGTGGCGCGTACGACGGCGGAGTGCATGCCGTCGGCGACCTGGTGGGTCGGTGTGATGTCGATGGACGTGAACCCGGCCGCCTCGAGGCCCTGCCGGTATTCGGTGAACGAGAGGGCTCCGGCAATGCAGCCGACGTAGTCGCCTCGTTCGGCTCGCTGTTCGTGGCTCAGACGGTCCTCTGCGACGACGTCGGACACGCCGATGCGGCCGCCCGGGCGCAGGACGCGGAAGGCCTCGCTGAAGACGGCGGGCTTGTCTGTGGAGAGGTTGATGACGCAGTTGGAAATGATGACGTCGATGGTGTTCGCGGGGAGCGGGACGGCCTCGATGGTGCCCTTGAGGAACTCGACGTTGGTGGCGCCGGCCTTCTCCTTGTTGGCCAGCGCGAGGGCGAGCATCTCCTCGGTCATGTCGAGCCCGTACGCCTTGCCGGTGGGGCCGACACGGCGGGCCGAGAGGAGGACGTCGATGCCGCCGCCGCAGCCGAGGTCCAGGACGTGCTCGCCCTCGTGGAGCTCGGCGACAGCGGTGGGGTTGCCGCAGCCCAAAGATGCGGCGACCGCCTCGACGGGAAGGTCATCGCGCTGGTCGGGGGCGTAGAGAGCCCCACCGAAGGTGTCGTCGATCTCCACTGCCTCCGGGCCGCAGCACCCGGTGTTCCCCTCGGCAACCTGCACGGCTGCGGCGGCGTACCGCCGACGGACGGTCTCGCGCAGTGCGTTCGTCTCACTCATGGTGCGCTCCTCACGGGCAGGGCGGGTCAGGGCAGGGAACGGAAAGGCGGGTCGGGGGCCGGGGATCGGACCCGGGCGCCCTGTTTCGATGTCTCTGAATACAAGGCTGGACGCTGTATCGAAGGGTGTCAAGATAGAAGGATGTCGAATCAGGATTCCTGGTCGCCCCCGCCCGCCCGCGCCCCCCGCTCCGCGTGGCCACTCACGGGGCTGTTCGTATGGCCGTTCGTATGGCTCTCGAAGCGCGGGTTAGCATATGAGCACCGCCTAGCTCGAAAGATAAATCTGTGACTGTCAACGACGACGTGTTCACCAACTGGAAGCACCGCGAGGAAATCGCGGAGTCGATGATCCCGATCATCGGGAAGCTGCACCGGGAGCGGGACGTCACGGTCCTGCTGCACAGCCGCTCCCTGGTGAACAAGTCGGTGATCAGCATCCTCAAGGCCCACCGGTTCGCCCGGCAGATTGCCGGGGCGGAGCTGTCCGTCACCGAGACGCTGCCGTTCCTCCAGGCCCTCACCACGCTCGATCTCGGCCCCTCCCAGATCGACATCGGCATGCTCGCCGCGACATACAAGGCCGACGACCGCGGCCTGTCGGTGGAGGAGTTCACGGCGCAGGCCGTGGCCGGTGCGACGGGGGCCGACAAGATCGACCGCAGCGCGTCCCGGGATGTCGTGCTCTACGGTTTCGGCCGTATCGGCCGGCTCCTCGCCCGGCTGCTGATCGAGAAGGCCGGTTCCGGGAACGGACTGCGGCTGCGCGCCATCGTCGTCCGCAAGGGCGCCGGTCAGGATCTCGTCAAGCGTGCCTCACTGCTGCGCCGTGACTCGATCCACGGCCAGTTCCAGGGCACGATCACCGTCGACGAGGCGAACAGTACGATCGTCGCCAACGGCAACGAGATCAAGGTGATCTACTCCGACGATCCGACGACGGTGGACTACACCGCCTACGGCATCAAGGACGCCATCCTCATCGACAACACCGGCAGGTGGCGGGACCGCGAGGGGCTGTCCAAGCACCTGCGTCCCGGTGTGGACAAGGTGATCCTGACCGCGCCGGGCAAGGGTGACGTGCCCAATGTGGTGCACGGCGTCAACCACGACATGGTCAAGCCGGACGAGCGGATCATCTCCTGTGCGTCCTGCACCACCAATGCCATCGTCCCGCCGCTGAAGGCGATGGCGGACGAGTACGGTGTGCTGCGCGGCCATGTGGAGACCGTCCACTCGTTCACCAACGACCAGAACTTGCTGGACAATTACCACAAGTCGGACCGTCGTGGCCGCTCGGCGCCGCTCAACATGGTCATCACCGAGACCGGAGCGGCCTCCGCCGTCGCCAAGGCGCTGCCCGACCTCAAGGCGAAGATCACCGGCAGCTCGATCCGCGTGCCCGTGCCGGACGTCTCGATCGCCATTCTCAACCTGCAGCTCGCCCGCGAGACCACCCGCGAAGAGGTGCTCGACCACCTGCGGGACGTTTCCTTGACCTCGCCGCTCAAGCGACAGATCGACTTCATCAGCGCCCCCGACGCGGTCTCCAACGACTTCATCGGCTCGCGCCACGCCTCGATCGTCGACGCCGGCGCCACCAAGGTCGAGGGCGACAACGCGATCCTCTACCTGTGGTACGACAACGAGTTCGGCTACTCCTGCCAGGTCATCCGCGTCGTCCAGCACGTCTCCGGGGCGGAGTACCCGACCTTCCCGGCCCCGCTGGCCTGAGGAACCGACCGATCCCGCCGGGCCGACGGCTCGGCGGGATCGGCGCCGGTGCCCGTGCCGATGCGCGTACCGGCACTGGTGCCCGTGCGATTGCCTTCGCCGTGCCGTAGTCCGTCCGCAGCCGCAGTCCGTCGGCGTCAGGAAGGGCTCGGCTCCTGCTTGCCGAGCGGGAGCCCGTGCTCGTCCGCGAAGGCCCGTCGGCACAAGCCGTGGCAGAAGCCGTACAGGACCCCTTCGTGCACCAGGGTGAGAGGGCGGTCGTCGAGATCCACACTCATCCCGCAGATGGGATCGATCAGCTCGCGCTGCGACGGTGACGGCGACGGCTGCTGCGAAAGGTCCCTCTCCGCGTCGTCCTGCGCGGACTCGGGCTCGGGCGTGGGCTTCCGCGCGGCGTCCGGCGCAGGGCTCGCCGCCGGGCGGCCGGCGGTGGCGTCACGGTACGGACGGGAGACGAACTCCGTGAGGTCCAGGCTGCTCATGGCCTTTCCGTGGATGCCGATGCCGCCCTCCGAGATGCCGTCCACGAGGATCACGGCGTGCGGTTCGCGCCGCAGCCGCTCCGGGTCCCGCCCCGCACGGCGTTCGGTCTCGGCCAGCACATCCGTGACGATCTGCACGGTGTACTCGCTCATCTCCTTGCGCCATGAACCCGGAACGGTGACCCGTACCAGATAGCGCGGCGGGTCCGCGGGGTCCGCGGTCGGCCGTACCCCGAGTACCCAGGCGGTGGGCTCGTGCACAAGGACCTGTGTGATTGTGCGCTGGGCGTCGAGGATTTCGAGGGCGTGACTGTCGTCCTCGACCATGAGGGTGTCGATGAGCCGTTTCCCCAGCTCCTGCCGCTCCTCCTCACTCAAGGCGCCCTTGGGTGTGAAGACTTCGATCAGAAGCATGCCGTGCCCCTCCTGTCAGTCGGTTGCCAGATGCCGACCACGGTACGGGCGGGGGGTATGGGGAGCATCCATCGGAAGGAGGACCGGCGCGTTACCCCTCCGGGAGTAGCCGAACCATGGGCCTGCTGCGGTGGGGGGCCGGTGCCCGGCCCGGCTCGGTCCGGCCCGGCTCGCCGACCGAGTGCCGCCCGTAAGCCGGGCGAGCGTCGGTGCGGTCCCCGGAGTGCGGGTACTCGTGCCGCGCACCGGCCCCGGATCACGGCGCCCGGCCACCGCGTCCGCACGGGCGTCCCGCAAGCCGGAACGCGAGCGCGTCCCGCAAGCCGGAACGCGAGCGCGTCCCGCAAGCGCGGGCCGCTTTACCGTGAGGGCGCCCCACGGGATATCTTGATATCGAGACGATGTAGACGCGAAGCGGAGTAGCGGTGACTGACTCGACCATCATCTATACGCACACTGACGAGGCCCCGGCCCTGGCGACGTATTCGTTCCTGCCCGTGGTCGAGGCCTACGCCTCGACGGCCGGTGTCGCCGTCGAGAGCCGCGACATCTCCCTGGCCGGCCGGATCATCGCCAGCTTCCCCGAGCGCCTGGAGGAGAACCAGCGCGTCGAGGACGCCCTCGCGCAGCTCGGTGAGCTGGCCAAGACCCCGCAGGCCAACATCATCAAGCTGCCGAACATCTCGGCGTCCATCCCGCAGCTCAAGGCCGCCATCGCGGAGCTGCAGGAGAAGGGCTACGCGCTGCCGGACTACCCGGACGACCCGCAGACCGACGAGGAGCGGGAGGTGCGCGCCCGCTACGACAAGGTCAAGGGCAGCGCCGTCAACCCGGTCCTGCGCGAGGGCAACTCCGACCGCCGAGCCCCGGCCTCCGTCAAGAACTACGCCAGGAACAACCCGCACCGGATGGGCGAGTGGCGCGCCGATTCCAAGTCCAACGTCGCCCACATGACCCAGGACGACTTCCGCTCCACCGAGAAGTCCGTCGTACTGGCCGAGGACGGCGCGCTGCGGATCGAGCTGCACGGTGACGACGGCTCGACCACCGTGCTGCGCGAGTCGGTCCCGGTGCAGGCGGGCGAGGTCGTCGACGCCGCCGTCATGCGGGTGGCCGCGCTGCGCGAGTTCCTGTCCGCGCAGGTCGAGCGGGCCAAGGCGGAGGGTGTGCTGTTCTCGGTGCACCTCAAGGCGACGATGATGAAGGTGTCCGACCCGATCATCTTCGGTCACACGGTCCGCGCCTTCTTCCCGAAGACTTTCGCCACCTACGGCGACAAGCTCGCCGCGGCCGGTCTGACCCCGAACGACGGTCTGGGCGGCATCTTCAAGGGCCTGGAGTCGCTGCCTGAGGGCGACAAGATCAAGGCGTCCTTCGACGCCGAGCTGGCCCAGGGCCCGGACCTGGCGATGGTCGACTCGCACCGCGGTATCAGCAACCTGCACGTGCCCAGCGACGTCATCGTGGACGCCTCCATGCCCGCGATGATCCGTACCTCGGGTCACATGTGGAACAAGGACGACCAGGAGCAGGACGCTCTCGCGGTCATCCCCGACAGCAGCTACGCGGGCATCTACCAGGCCGTCATCGACGACTGCCGCGCCAACGGCGCCTTCGACCCGGCCACCATGGGCTCCGTGCCGAACGTCGGCCTGATGGCGCAGAAGGCCGAGGAGTACGGCAGCCACGACAAGACCTTCGAGATCCCGGCGACCGGCACGGTCCGCGTCCTGGACGGCGCGGGCGAGCTGGTGCTGGAGCAGGCCGTCGGCGAGGGCGACATCTTCCGGATGTGCCAGACCAAGGACGTGCCGATCCAGGACTGGGTCAAGCTGGCCGTCACCCGCGCCCGCGCCACCGGCGACCCGGCCGTCTTCTGGCTGGACGAGACCCGCGCCCACGACCGGAACCTGATCAGGAAGGTCCGCGAGTACCTGCCGCTGCACGACACCGAGGGTCTGCAGATCGAGATCATGTCCCCGGCCGACGCGATGAAGTTCTCCCTGGAGCGCATCCGCCGCGGCGAGAACACCATCTCCGTCACCGGCAACGTGCTGCGCGACTACCTCACCGACCTGTTCCCGATCATGGAGCTGGGCACCAGCGCCAAGATGCTCTCCGTGGTGCCGCTGATCAACGGCGGTGGGCTGTTCGAGACGGGCGCGGGCGGCTCGGCCCCCAAGCACGTGCAGCAGCTCGTCAAGGAGAACTATCTGCGCTGGGACAGCCTGGGCGAGTTCCTGGCGCTGGCCGTCAGCTTCGAGCACCTGGCGCACAAGGCGGGCAACCCGCGCGCCCAGATCCTCGCGGACACCCTCGACCGGGCCACGGGCACGCTGCTGAACGAGAACAAGTCGCCCAGCCGCAAGCTCGGCAGCATCGACAACCGCGGCAGCCACTTCTACCTCGCGCTGTACTGGGCGCAGGAGCTGGCGGAGCAGACGGAGGACACGCAGCTCGCGCAGGCGTTCTCCGGCTTCGCCAAGACGCTGGCCGAGCAGGAGCAGACGATCGTCGACGAACTGCTGGCCGTCCAGGGCTCGCCGGTCGACATCGGCGGCTACTACCAGCCTTCCCCCGAGAAGGCGGCGGCCGTGATGCGCCCGTCGAAGACCTTCAACGAGGCACTGGCTTCGCTGACGCGCTGACGCGCTGACGCGCCGGCTTCGCTGACGCGGCACTCCGCGTATGGAGGGGCCCGGGAGCGGTATCGACCTGTCGACCGCTCCCCGGCCCTGCTGCTTGTGCTTGCGGCTTCAGGTCCTGCGCCAGCGCGCCACCGCGAACGAGAAGACGCCGAAGAGAAGGAGCCCCGCCGCCACGGCCACCAGCAGCCACGGCCCCGCCGGGGTCCGGGTGAAGGAACGCAGCGTGTCGTCCAGCCCCTTGGCGCGCTCCGGGTCGTAGGTGAGCGCGGCGCGGGCGAGGAAGGCGCCGACGGTCGCGAACACCAGCCCGCGGGCGAGACCGCCCAGAACGCCGGTGACGTCGACGAACTTCCGCTGCCTCTCGGACAACCGACCCATCCTCAGCTGGTCGTGGTACTTGCGCAGCGCCGCACGGCAGGCCATCACCAGCCCGGCGACCACCACCGCACCGCCCCCGACACCGACCACCCACTGCCCGGCGGGCAGGCCGAGCAACTCGGCCGTCACGTCGCGCGACCGCCTGTCGGACGCGCCGCTGCCGCTGCCCTTGTCTCCGGCGGCGAAGGCCAGCACCGAATAGGCGACGCCTACGTAGAAGAGCCCGCGCGCCCCCGAAGCGAGTCGCTTGCGGGGCATGTGGCCGCCCGGCTCGGCGGCACCCCAGACCGCCTCGGAGAGCCGCCACAGCGCCATTCCGGCCAACGCCAGCCCCAGCGCCCACAGCATGAACGCGCCGAACGGACGCCCCGCCACCTCTCGCAGCGCCCCGCCGCGGTCGGCCTGCCCGCCACCTTGCTGCCCGTCGGCGAACGCGACCTGTACCGCCAGCGCGCCGACCAGCAGATAGCTGACCCCCCGCCCCAGGAACCCGGCCCGCGCCGCGCCGCTCAGCACCGGCCGAGCTGTTGCTCTGGCCCGGTCCGAAGCCCGCGCCCTGCCCGGTACCGCCCACCGCACCCTGCTCCCGCCGCCCCGTTTGCGGCCCTGCGGAACGGTCGTGTCCATCGCCCCTCCCCGGTCGCTCCTGCGAGCCGGGTGCCCCGGAACGGCCGGGGCACGCCTGGCGCGAGGAGCGCCGAGCCCCTGTCCGGCCCGCCGGCCGTCCGGGCTCGTGTCAGCAGTCGCAGCAGCCGCAGCTGCAGTCGCAGCCGTCGCAACTGCAGCAGTCGCAGCAGTCGCAGCAGTCCGAGCACAGGCCCTCGCGCTTCTTGCGGGACCAGGGGCCCTCGTACTCCGAGGCGCAGCACAGTTGGCAGGTGCAGCAGAGGCCGACGAAGGCCGCGCAGCCGGCGAGGAAGCCGCGTGGCGGGTGTTGGTTGGGGGGATGGGAACTGTGGCCGCCGGTGTTGTCGCCCCAGCCGCCACCGCCCTGGCCGCCGTCACCGTCGCCGGGTGGCAGCCGGCTGCCGCCCTCGCCCGCGTAGGGGTTCGCGGGGCCGTTGAGGCTTGGCGGGGCCTGCCCGTACGGAGGGCGGCCCTGCGGCGTCTGCCCGTACGGCTGCTGCTGGTAGGGGTTGCCGGACTGGTGCTGCTGGTGGGGGGTGCCGGAGGAGTGGGCGTCGGTGTGTGCGCAGGTTGTCGTGGTGAACGCGCGGTCCACGGCGCGCGGCAGCTCGTGCACCAGCAGGACGTGTGCCAGCCGCGGATCGGCGAAGTCGACGTCCCGCAGCGCCAGTCGGATGCCGCGGACCGCGTCGTCGCACAGCCGGCGGGTCTCGGCGCGGGAGGCGCCGGTGGCGGTGATGGGGTTCCAGGCGTTCTCGGCGGCGTCCGTGACCCGGTCCTCGACCGCGTCCAGCAGGTGTGCGAGGCGTCCGAACAGCCGTCCCACCTCGGCGAGCGGGGCCGCGTTGCCGGGCTTGCCCGCGAGCGTCGCGGTGTGCGCGAAGGCGGCTGCCGTCGCCGTCTCGGTGGGCTCGGTGACGGCCGTCAGCGGGGTTCCGAGGCCGGCGGCGCGCTCCACGTCGGTCTGCCGGTCCACGGCGTCGACCAGGGCGGACACCTCGAAGCCGAGCGTGTCGGCGGTGCGGGCACCGGCCCGGTCCCAGCCGGCGGCTATCCGGCGGGCGGCTGCCGCGACCGGACGCCGCCGCAGCAGGCCGTCCCGGTCGGCGATGTGGTCGCGTATCTTCGCCGAGGCCAGGACGAGGGACACCGAGGCCGCCAGCCGGGCTCCCTCGCCCTGTGCGACGGAGGCGGTACGCATCCCGCGCAGCGGGCACGGGCCCGCGGTGCGGCGCCGGGAGTCGGCCGTGCCGGTCTGGGCGTCGGTCAGTACGGAGACGAGCAGCCCGTCGTAGTTCGTCGCCACCCTGGCGAACTGGCCGTGGTCGCCCCGCAGTGCGAGGCAGAGCCCGCACAGATGCGCCATCCACTCGGTCCTGAGTCCCTCGGACAGCCGGTGCCTGCAGGGCCTGACGATTCCGAACACGAGCTCCCCCGTACATGACTCGACTGCTGACGTGCTCCGTGCAGTGCGGCGATGTTATCCACCGCCCAGGCCGGCACCGTCGGGGGCCCGTGAGGGCAGTGTGCGGGGCCTGTGAGAGGCAACGTGCCGGGGCTCTGCCGCGTCCTTGGGGGCATGGCTGCTGTCCTCGTTCTCGGCTTCGACCCGTACACGGTTCCGGACGTGGACGGGGACTCCCTGCTCGCGACCCTCGACCAGCAACTGGCCCGCCTCCGGGAGCAGTCCGTCGAGGTGTCCTTGGTCCAGGTCGCCGCCGACGACCCGGCCGGGTCCGAGTCCGTCTTCGTGGCCGCGCTGGGCGAGCGCGACTGGGACGTCGTGGTCATCGGCGGCGGTATCCGGGTGAAGGGCGAACTGACCTTCTTCGAGCAGGTCGTCAATCTGGTCCACCGGCACGCTCCCGGTGCCGCCATCGCCTTCAACGGCCGTATCGACGAGGTCGCCGAGGCCGTCCGGCGGTGGCTGCCCTCCTCGGCCGCTCCCTGAGGCGGGAGCGGACCCGCTCCCTGTGGGTGAGTGGGCACCCGGGCGCGGAAAACCCCGCGACGCGCTTCCGCCCCTCTGCTACGTTCCCTGCCATGCAGCAGCGCGCCGTACGCAGTGCCAGGACGACGACGCCGGATCCGGTCCCGGCGCGCTGATCGACGTATACCTGACGTATCACCGAAGCCCCGGGCCGAGCGCCCGGGGCTTCGTCGTCCGCTCCCTGAGGCGCCCGCCCGCGTCCGAGAGGGAGAACCATATGACCGCCGCCCACCACGACCACCGCTCGCTCGGCCGCGAGCTGGGCCTCTTCGGCACCGACCCGCTGATCGGGGCCGGTCTGCCGTACTGGCTGCCGGACGGGGCCACCGTCCGGCACGCGCTGGAGGAGTACGTCCGCGACGCGGAGCGCCGGGCGGGCTACCAGCACGTGTACTCGCCCGTGCTCGGGAAGCGGGAGTTGTACGAACTGTCCGGGCACTGGGCGCACTACGCCGACGACATGTTCCCTCCCCTGGAGGCGCCGGGCGGCGAACAGCTCGTGCTGAGGCCCAGTCTGTGCCCGCACCACGCGGTCATCTACCGGTCCCGCTCGCACAGTTACCGCGAGCTGCCGCTGCGGATGGCGGAGCTGGGTGCCATGTACCGGTCCGAGCGCTCGGGCGTGCTCGGCGGACTGACCCGGGTGCGGGCCATCCAGCTCAACGACGCGCACATCTTCTGCACCCTCGACCAGGTGGCCGCCGAGGCGCGGGCCGCGCTCGAGCTGCTCCGTGCCGCCTACCGGGCGCTCGGTATCGAGGCCGCCCGCTACCGGCTGTCCCTCCCGGCCCCGGACGGCAAGTACGTGGCGGCACCCGACAAATGGCGGCAGGCCACCGCACTGCTGACCGAGGCGCTGGACGGGTCCGGGCTGCCGTACGAGGCGGTCGAGGGCGAGGCCGCCTTCTACGGGCCGAAGATCGATGTGCAGCTCGCCGACGCGGCGGGCAGGGAAGCGACCCTCTCGACCGTCCAGGTCGACCTCCACCAGCCCGAGCGGTTCGATCTGCACTACATCGGCGCGGACGGCAGCAAGCACCGGCCCGTCATGGTGCACCGGGCCGTGATCGGCAGCGTCGAGCGTGCCGTGGCCCAGCTGATCGAGGTACACGGCGGTGCGTTCCCGGCATGGCTGGCTCCCACCCAGCTCACCGTGCTCCCGGTGTCCGAGGCGGAGGTTCCCGAGGCCGAGGCGTTCGTGCGGCGCTGTGCGGACGCCGGTTTGCGGGCTGCGGCGTCGGCACCGGAACGCGGCAGTCTGGGTGCGCGGGTACGGGAAGCGCGTCTGGTGCCGTACCAGGCGGTGATCGGCCCGCGGGAGGCCGCCGACGACCGGCTCGCGCTGCGGCTGCGCGACGGTCGTCGCCTCGGCTCGCTCCCCGCCGAGGAGGTGCTCGCCCGCGTCCGCGCACTCGTCGCAGGCCACAGCACCGAGCTGTGGTGAGCGGAGCCGCCGGTGCCCCGCTGGGAGCCGCCGGTGCCCCGCCGGAGAGCCGTCGGCGCCCGGCGGTGTGCGGGCTCAGCGTGCCGCGTAGCTCAGCAGCCGGTCGGCGCGTGGCGTCAGGCAGCAGCTCGCGCAGCGGACCGCCTCCGCGCTGGTGTAGTAGAGGCAGCAGGTGTTGCGCAGATAGCACAGCCGTCCGGTGCCGTCGGTGCGGGTGACCTCGGCCAGCTCGCCGAGCCGGGCCAGCTCGGGGCGCGGGCCGACGAACTCGGCCCAGCTCCGGGCCAGTTCGCCGACGGGGCGGGGCGCGGCGGCGCTCAGCCCGGCGGAACTCAACGCGGTGGCGCAGCCGTGGGCCACTCCGCCGTGCAACTGCCGCAGTCCGGCACGGGTGGCGCGGTGCAGCGCGGCGGCGAGCGGCAGCAGATGGGTGTCGAGCACGGCCTCGTGGAGGGCGGCCAGCGTGGCCCCGCGGTCCTCGGCGGGGGCCGCGAGCAGGCGCGGCACCCGTAGCCGCACGCCCGCGATGCCGTGACGGCCCGGCCGCACCAGCACGTTGTGCGGCCGTACGTCCCATACACGGCCGTCGAGCACCCAGCCGAGCATCGCGGCCGCCGTCACCCGCCCCGCGTACACGGCGATCGAAGTGAGCGCGGCCGCGTGCGCCGTGCGATGTCCGCTGCCCTCCCATTCGGCGCTCAGCAGTCGCCGCAGCTCGGCGGAGTCCGGGTCCGGGAGGCGGTCGGCGGCCAGCCACCCGTCCGCCTCCTGGTCGGCGGCGGGTGGGTCACCCGGCAGCATGTGGTAGCGCGGGCCGTACGCCGAGGCGAGATCCGTGAGGGCGGTCAGCGCCGTCAACTCCTCCAGCGGCTCGTGCTCGGGTTCCGGTTCCCGCTCATGCGGACCGCTCATCCCGCACCCCCTTCTTCGGCGGCAGGTACACCACGGTCGGGGCGCCGGTCTCCGGGTGGACGCCCACCTCGGCCCGTACCCCGTACACCTGGGCGAACAGCGCCGGGGTCAGCACCTCTTCCGGCGTCCCGTGCGCCACTACCCGCCCTGCCTCCAGTACGTACAGCCGGTCGCAGAAGTACGCGGCGAGGTTGAGGTCGTGCAGGGCCAGCAGGCCGGTGGCGGGCAGGTTCCGCACCAGCGCCAGCAGCTCCCACTGGTAGCGCACATCCAGGTGGTTGGTCGGTTCGTCCAGCACGAGCAGCGCGGGCTCCTGCACCAGGGCGCGTGCCACCACCACCCGCTGCCGCTCACCTCCGGACAGCTCGTCGAAGGGACGCCCGGCCAGCTCCGCGGCACCCGTCCGCTCCAGCGCGGTGGCGACCCGCGCGGCGTCCTGCGCCGTGTCGCCCTCCCAGAACCGCTTGTGCGGGGAGCGGCCCATCGCCACCACCTGCCGTACGGTCAGCCCGAATCCGCCGCCCGCGTCCTGCGGTACGGCCGCCACCCGGCGGGCCCGCGCCTTGACGCTCAGCGCCGCCGTGTCGTCGCCGTCGAGAGTGATCCGCCCGCCGGTGGGCCGCAGCGTCCCGTAGACGCACCGCAGCAGCGTGGTCTTGCCGCTGCCGTTGGGGCCCACCACACCGACAGTCTCGCCGGGCACGGCCTCCAGCGTCACCCCGTCGAGCAGGGCGCGCCCCCCGGCCACCTCGTAGGACACCTCCTCGGCGCGCAGCGCGCACGCCCCGCTCACCCGGCAACCCCCTCGGTGCGCTGCGAACGCCGCAGCATCCACAGGAAGAACGGCCCGCCGGTGAGCGCCGTCAGCACGCCGACCGGGATCTCCTCGGGCGCGGCGACGGTACGTGCCGCCAGGTCCGCCAGGACGAGGAACGCCGCCCCGCCCAGTGCCGCGACCGGCAGCAGCGCGCGGTGGCCGGCGCCGACCGCCATCCGGGCGGCGTGCGGCACCATCAGCCCGACGAAGCCGATCGCGCCGCTCACCGTCACCAGCACCGCCGTCACCAGGGACGCCAGGACGAACACCGCCGCGCGGAAGCGCCCGGTGTCCAGGCCGAGCACCATGGCGCCCTCCTCCCCGGCCAGCAGCAGGTCCAGCGGCCTGGCCAGCGCCAGCAGCAGGAGGAGACCGGCGGCCAGCACCAGTGCGGGCAGCGGCAGGGTGTGCCACCGGGCCTGGCCCAGACCGCCCAGGGTCCAGAAGAGAATGGCCCGCAGATGCTCCTTCTCCGCGGAGGTCACCAGCAGCAGGCTCGTCAGCGCGGACAGCACGTATTGCACCGCCACTCCCGCCAGTACCAGCCGTCCCGTCGTCAGGGTCGCCGACGTTCCGCCGCGCCGCGCCATCGTGTACACGACGACGAGCGCGAGCATCGCCCCGGCGAAGGCGCCCATCTGCATCGAGAGCGCGCCGACGCCGAGCACGACGACCACGACGGCACCCGTGGAGGCGCCGGAGGAGATGCCCAGCAGATACGGGTCCGCCAGCGGGTTGCGCACCAGGGCCTGCAACACCGTGCCGACCAGGGCGAGTCCCGCTCCCACGACCGCCGCCAGCAGCACCCGCGGCAGCCGCACATCCAGCACGATCGTGGCGAACGGACCCGGCTGCGAGCGGCCCGTCAGCGCCGCCAGCACCTCCCCCAGGGGAATGCGCGCCGAGCCCAGCGCCAGCCCGGCCAGCGCCCCGGCGACGAGTACGGTGACGAGCGCCGTGGCCACCAGCGTGCACCGCGTTCGCGAACCGATGGGCACGGTGCTACTCCGCGCCGTCGCGGTCCGGGTGCAGCTGGTGGGCCAGCTCGTCCACCGCGTCCGGTACACGCGGCCCCAGGACGGCCGAGGAGAGCGGCAGCACGGCGAAGCGCTTGTGCTCGATGGCCGGCACGTCGGCCAGTGCCGGGTCGTTCAGCAGCCGTTTCTTCTTCTGGGCGACGGTCGTGCCGCCGTAGTCGTAGATCACCACGACCTCGGGCTTGCGCTGCACGACCTTTTCCCAGGAGACGTCGGCGAAGTTCTTGTCGACATCCGCGAAGACGTTGCGGCCACCGGCCCGGCGCAGGATCTCGTTGCCGATGCCCGTACCTCCCGCCGTGAAGGCGGCGCTCTCACCGCTGTCGTAGACGAACACCGGGGTGCGCTCGACCCCCTTCAGCCGCTCGGCGGTGTCCGCCAGCTGCCGGTCCTGCTTCTTGATCAGTGCCTCGGCGCGGTCGGGTACGCCGAAGGTGCGGCCGATCTCGCGGATCTCCCGGTGCAGGGTGGCGATGCCGACGTCCTTGGTGCAGTCCTCCACGTTGAGGCGGGTCTTGATGCCGCTGTCCACCAGGGCCGCGCGCTCCCGGCCCTCCGTCTTGTCGAAGGCGCTGGCGTAACCGCCGTAGACGAAGTCCGGGTTGGCGGCCAGCAGCGTCTCCTTGGACGGGTACTTCTTGGCCAGCACCTTGATGCCGCGGTACGCCTTCTCGTAGCGGGGCAGGATCCGGTCGTCGAGGAAAGCGGTGCCGGCCATCCGGTTCTGGAGGCCGAGTGCCAGCAGGATCTCGGTGACGTGCTGGTTCATGGTCACAGCGCGCCGGGGCGGCTCGGTGAAGGTGGTCTTCACCCCGCAGTTGTCGACCGTGTACGGAAACCCCTTCGCGGAGCTGCCGGTCTTCGTGCCCTCACCGCCGGCGCCGCCCGCACAGGCGGTGAGGGATATCAGCAGCAGCGAGGCGAGCGCCGCGCGGCGGGTGCGGCGCGGCGCGGCCGGTCCCGGACAGGTCATGGGTGTCTCCTCAAGACATCGTCGTCGGCGGGCACGAGCCGCACCCCGTGCACCTCGCCACGGTCGGGGGGCACGGGGGCGGCCCCGGTGGGGCGGGGTGCGGCCCCGCTGCCGGGGACGACGGCCTTGGCACCGTGTTCCGGCCTCACTTGGCGAGCCCGGGCTCACGCGGAGGGCGTGCTGCCTTCTCGGGCGCGGGGCAGCCGTCGGTCGGCTGCGGCACTTCGGGGTGCTGCCGGGGGCGGCCGGGGGCCGCTCCCGCGCCGGAGGCCTTGGTCGTGGAGTGGGCACCGCAGCCGGCGGTGCCCAGGACGAGTGCCAGGGCGAGGCCCGGCACATGTGCGTGGATACGGCGCGGTCGGCGCATGGCCAGCTGATCCTTCTCCGTCGTAAGGCCCAGTCGCGGGGCCCGGCGTGCCACCACGCCCGGGGCTGTCCGGGCGCGGGTGCCAGCAGGTCTTCGGGCTCGGGACTGTGGGAGCGTGCGCCTTCCCAGGGAGGAGGTCCCCAGTGGCCTCGTGCACGCCCCAGTCCCACACCGCTGCGCGTCAGCTCCGGATTCACACCGGATTCCCTGACCCGTTCAAGGGTTTGACTGGCGGCTGCAACGTACCACGCGGGCGGCAGACGGCAGGAACGGGGGAGAGGTGACAAAAGGGACCCCGGGGCTTTGCCCGGCCCCGGGGTCCTGGGTGCCGTTCGTTCGCACGTCCCAGCGGTTCATGGGCGGATCGTTCGGCGATGTCCTCGCGTGGAGCCACTCCACCACGGCGGCATGTGGAACCGCCGGCCGGGTTCGAACCGGCGTCTCGAGGTCGTCACCGCCCCGGTTGCCGGACGATGAACGGCGATGCTGAGCGTGGAGCGAGAGGTTGAGTTTGACCGGCACCCTGGCTCTGGCAGGGCCGCCGGGGGTTCACACATCAGCTTCAGCTTCAGCTTTGCGCTCCTGGCGCACCCCGGGCCGAAGTCGTCGAAACCCCGGCCCGGGGAGTCTTCGGTTGTTGTGCCGGCGCCGGCACCGGCGCCTTCGCGCCTCAGGCGAACAGGTAGCCGAAGACGGCGTCCCCGACGCGCTGGTCGCTCACCTCGGTCCCGTTGGCCTCCTCGCGGGCGAACTTCACCGCCGCGGCCAGTTTGTCCAGTCGCTCCAGCAGTTCGTTGATCCGCCGGGCGGGCAGGGCGCCGGAGTACTTGACCGTGGTCCAGTAACCGACCGGGATGTCCTCGTAGTAGACCTCGACCTGGGCCGGGTGCTTCTCCGTGGCCTCCGCCTTCACATGGTTGCGCGGCACCTTCTTGGTGCGGACGGTGCGGACCTGCTCGGTCTTCCACCAGTCCGTGGAGGGGTCCTTCTCCCACGCCTCGGCGCCGTCCAGCACCGGCAGCTTCCGCAGGAACGAGCCGAGCTCGCCCAACTGCTTCTCCAGGAACAGCAGATAGGAGACCGGCACCTGGGACAGGACCGTGCGTCCGTCGACGACGACATCCGCGCGAGCCGTGAGGTTCGCCCAGTCCTTCGTCGCCGTCACATCGAACAGCCGGGTCAGGATCTTCGCCGTTTCCTTCAGCACATCCTCGGCCTTGACCTGGACCCGCGTCGACTCCGGCGGAAGCTGCTCGCCCTCTTCGTCCTTGGGCTGGTACGTACGCGAGATCCCGGCCAGCATCTGCGGCTTCGTCAGCCCGTGCTGCGCCTGCGCCAGGTCCTGGGCCACCTTGGACTTGACGCCCTTCTCCACTGCGATGATCTGATTCAGCTTCGCCACGATCGCGAACCTAGCAGCCCAACATCGCCCCGCACCACGGATTTTGTTCGACAGCTCGGTAACAGGGCGGGTCCCACGTCCGGGTGAAAAAGGATGCTCATCGCTCTGCCCCGGGTAGGCAAAGGCAGCACCGATTCGACGAGCTGTGGGGATACCAAGACGTTGTCGCAACCCTTCGAACTGCCCGACTTCTACGTGCCCTACCCCGCCCGTCTCAACCCGCACGTCGACCAGGCGCGGGCCCATTCCCGGCAGTGGGCACGGCAGATGGGGATGCTGGAGGGGTCCGGGGTCTGGGAGACGGCCGACCTGGACGCGCACGACTACGCGCTGCTGTGCGCCTACACCCACCCCGACGCCACCGCCGAGGACCTGGAGCTGGTCACCGACTGGTACGTGTGGGTCTTCTTCTTCGACGACCACTTCCTGGAGATGTTCAAGCGCACCCAGGACCGGGCGGGCGGCAAGGCGTATCTGGACCGGCTGCCGCTGTTCATGCCGTTGGCCGACTCCGCGACCGTCCCCCCGCCCACCAACCCCGTCGAGGCGGGGCTGGCCGACCTGTGGGCCAGGACGGTCCCCTCGATGTCGGCCGACTGGCGCGCGCGATTCGCCGTCAGCACCGAGAACCTGCTCAACGAGTCGCTGTGGGAGCTGTCCAACATCAACATCGGGCGGGTGCCGAACCCGGTCGAGTACATCGAGATGCGGCGCAAGGTCGGCGGCGCGCCGTGGTCGGCCGGGCTGGTGGAGTTCGCGGCACACGCCGAGGTACCCGCGTCGGTGGCCGGCTCCCGCCCGCTGTGCGTACTGCGCGACACCTTCTCCGACGCGGTCCATCTGCGCAACGACCTGTTCTCCTACGAGCGGGAGACGCGGGAGGAGGGCGAGCTGTCCAACGGCGTGCTCGTCCTGGAGACGTTCCTGGAGTGCACCACCCAGGAGGCGGCCGACGCCGTCAACGACCTGCTCACCTCGCGCCTTCAGCAGTTCGAGCACACCGCACTGGCCGAAGTGCCCGCGCTCTGCGTCGAGGAGGGCCTGGATCCGGCCGCCTGCGCCGATATCGCCGCCTACGCCAAGGGGCTGCAGGACTGGCAGTCCGGTGGTCACGAGTGGCACATGCGCTCCAGCCGCTATATGAACGGCGGGGGAGCCGACGCGGCCGGACCGGTGCGGCTGCCGTTCGTCCCGGCCGGTATCGGCACCTCGGCCGCCGAAGTACTGCGCCCGCACACCCGGGCGCAGGTGCGGCGTACCCGTTCCTTCAGCCACGTACCGCATGAGCGCACCGGGCCCTCGCTGCTGCCCGACTTCGAGATGCCCTTCGAGCACCGGCTCAGTCCGCACCTGGGCGGCGCCCGGGAGCGGGTGGTCGAGTGGGCGCGTGCGATGGGGCTGCTGGAGCCGCAGCCGGACGTGCCCGGCGGCCGGGTGTGGGACGAGGAGCTGATGCGGGACAACGACCTGCCGCTGTGCGCCGCCGGTCTGCACCCGGACGCGACGGCCGACGAACTCGATCTGGCCTCCGCCTGGCTGGCCTGGGGCACCTGGGGCGACGACTACTATCCGGTCCGCTTCGGCCGCACCCGCGATCTGGCGGGTGCCAAGGCGTGCACCCGGCGGCTGTCGTTGTTCATGCCCGTCGACGGCGAACCACCCCCGCCGCCGACGAGTCCGCTGGAGCGCTCACTGGCCGATCTGTGGGTGCGGACGGCGGGCCCGATGAGCCCGGCCAAGCGCCGCCGTTTCCGTACCGCCATCGAGGTCATGGCCGACAGCTGGCTGTGGGAGCTGGACAACCAGGCGCAGAACCGCATCCCTGACCCGGTCGACTACGTGGAGATGCGCCGGCGGACCTTCGGCTCGGATCTGACCATGAGTCTGTGCAGGCTCGCCCAGCCGGACACCATCCCGGAGGAGATCTACCGCAGCGGTCCGATGAAGTCGCTGGAGAACGCCGCCGCCGACTACGCCTGTCTGCTCAACGACGTCTTCTCCTACCAGAAGGAGATCGAGTTCGAGGGCGAGATCCACAACGGGCTGCTGGTCGTCCGGGACTTCTTCGACTGCGACTACCCCACGGCGCTGCGTATTGTCGACGATCTGATGAAGTCCCGGATGCGGCAGTTCCAGCACGTGGCCGCGCACGAGTTCCCGGTGCTCTACGACGACTTCGCGCTGGACGGGGCGGGCCGCGCCGCACTGGACGGCTATGTGCGGGAGCTGGAGAACTGGATGGCGGGCATTCTGGTGTGGCACCGCGACTGCCGCCGCTACACGGAGGCCGACCTGCGCCGCCACTTCCTGCCTACCTGGCCGTTCGACGGGCCGAAGGGGTTGGGGACGTCGGCTGCCCGGCCGGTGCCGAGGTAGCCACGGTGCGTGTCCGCGGGGGCCGGGGGGTCCGGCCGCCGGAGCGGGAGACCGCCACCCCCGCCAGGCACAGCAGACCTCCCGCCAGGGTCAGCCAGCCGGGCACCTCGTTCAGGAAGAGCCAGGACATCAGCACGACGAGGAAGGGGACGACGTACGTCGTGGAGCCCATCCGCCCCGCGGTGGTGCGGGAGAGGGCGTAGGCCCAGGTGGAGAAGGCCAGCGCGGTGGGGAAGACGCCCAGATAGACGGTGTTGAGGGTGGCCGACAGCGGTGCGTCGGCCACCTGGGAGGCCAGCTGCCCGGAGAAGGGCAGGCAGGCCACGAAGCCGGTCAGGCAGCCGAAAGTGGTGACCTGGAGCGGCGAGGCGTGGCGCAGTGCCGGCTTCTGGCTGACGACTCCGATGGCGTAGGTGACGGCTGCCAGCACGCACAGCGCCACCCCCAGGGGCGAGGAGTCGCCGCCCTCGGAGACCGACAGGCCGACCACCACGGCACCTGCGAAGGAGACCGCCATCCCGGCCAGCAGCCGGCGGGGGAAGCCCTCTTTGAGCAGCCAGCCGCCCAGCAGTGCCATCAGGATGGGCCCGATGTTGACGAGCATGGCGGCCGTGCCCGCGTCCACGAGGCGTTCACCCCAGTTGAGCGCGACCATGTAGCCGCCGAACCACAGCAGGCCCGAGGTGACGATGCCGGGCCAGGCCTCCTTGGGCGGGAGCCCCTCGCGGCGGATGAGCAGCACGGCGCACAGCACAAGGGCACCGGCCCCGAGCCGTCCCAGCGCCAGGGCGCCGGGCGCGTAGTGTTCGCCGGCGCTGCGTATGGAGACGAATGCCGAGGCCCACAGCACCACCGTGATCGTGGCTGCTGCCAGTGCCGTGGCCTCGGCGCGTCCCTTGCCTGCCGCCATGAGGGCTCCTTCAAGGTTCATCCGACCGCATATGCTGTCAGGACCGTAAAGGAGCTTCACTCATGACGCCACTGTTTTTCCGCTGCCCCCTTCCGAGCCGTGCTACGGCAGCAGGGCGCGCACCAGACGGCAGGTGGTGAGCGACGGCGGGTGCACGCCGATACGCTGCGCCGTCGTCCGGATGGTGCGGTTGCGGGCCTGTGCCGCGGTGTAGACGCCGGTGTCGAGCAGCGCTATGGCGATCCGCATGGCTTTGAGCCGGCGGTTGTGCGTCTCGTACCACTCGCGCGGCAGGCCGGCCGGGAGCGGTTTCTTGGGCAGCACGGGCAGCGTGGACATCTTCGGCAGGTGCTGCTGCTGGTGCTGGGCGCGGGTGGTGGGGCGGGAGTGCGAACGAGAGGTACGGGAACGGACAGCAGTCATCGACGGTCTCCTCACGACGTCGGTGCGCTTGCTGGAAACTACCCCTATTCTACCCCGCCCCACTGACAAAACCCGCTGGTCACCAGGGAGTTCGGGATCTTTGTTCGATTAAGCGGCGGTCTCTTGCGAGGCCTGTCGAGAGCTGTGCGACGACTCCTGCGGCGAGGTCTCTCCCGCCTCCCGCGGACCTTGGGCCGGACGCCCGAAGTCCCGCAGAATCTGCTCCGTCGCCCGCTCCGCGGAACTCAGCGCCCCACGCGGTGTACTGGTGTCCCGGTGCTCCCCGCAGACGTACAGTCCCGACAGCACCCGCACCGGGCGCCGCGGATCGTGCGGCGCGGGCATCGCGGGCACCGCGTCCGGGTCGTGGTAGGCGGCCAGCAGTTCCCAGCGGTCCGTCGATGTGCCGTAGACGCCCGCGAGTTGCTCGCGCGCGGCTTTGTCCAGTGCGGCGGGCGGCTCGGCCGCCCGCTCGCCCAGCACGACGGAGGTGATGAGCGTCCGGCCGGGCGCCGCGCGCGAGGGGTCCACCGCCGAGGCCACCCAGGTGTGGCTGACCGGGTCGGTCTCCGCGCCGTCCCGTTCGGCGCAGACGGTGAACGACGGTTCGCTCGCACCCGCCGGGAGCGGACCCTCCAGGGTGTGGTGCAGGACTGTTACCGGGTGGAACTGGGGCACCCGCAGTCCGGGCAGCAGCGTGGCGGCCGAGCGCGCACCGGTGGCCACCAGCACCGCCTCGCACCCGAACGTGCCGTGCTCCGCGGTCTCGACGGCGTGGGTGCTGACCGAGGTGACCCGGACCCCCGTACGTACCGTGCCCGGCGGCAGCGCGGCGGCCAGCAGTTCGGGCACCGTGGCCTGCCCGCCCGCCGGTACGCCCAGTCCGCCGCGTGCGAAGCCGCGCAGGGTCAGGTCGGCGACGCGGCTGGAGGTCGTCAGCGCCGGGTCCGACAGCAGCGCCGTCAGCAGCGGGCGCACCAGCGTCTCCGTCGGCCGGGAAGGCAGACCGCGGGCCGACAGCGCCTGGCAGGTGGGCAGTTCGGGCCTCGAGAGCAGCCCCTGGGGCGGCACCGCGGCGAACCGGCCGAGAGAAGCGCGGAGCCGCACCAGGCCCAGCGCGTCCGACATGTCGGCGCGGCTCCGCGCGCCGGTGAGCGCACGAGCCGTGGTGAGAGCTGTCAGTGCGCCCCGCGTGCTTCCTGCGCCCCTCGTGCGCCGGTCGAGCAGGGCCGTACGGCCTGCCCGCGCCGGGGGAGCGGTGCGCTCCGTCGCCGGGGCCGCCACGCGGTGGGTGCGGCCCTCCAAGTGGAGCAGCGCACCCGGGGTGAACGGGCGCAGCGCGAGGGTGTCCAGCGCGGGCAGCCGCGCGAACGGGTCCGCGTCCCGGTCCAGGCTGAGTACCCCGGGACTGCGGTCGAGCCGGTACCCGTCGAGGTGATCGGTGCGCAGCCGCCCCCCGACGTGCGGCGCCGCCTCCAGGACGAGGACGCGCATCCCCGCGCCGGTCAGCCGGTGTGCGGCGGCCAGCCCGGCCAGGCCCGCACCGACGATCACCACATCGGCGCTTCCTCTGCCGACGGCTTCCACCTCCTCGCCGCCAGTGGCTGTTCGGGTGCCTGCCTGTGCGCTGCTGGTCAGCACGTGTCCTCCCGACGTCGACGCGCGTGCTGGTCTGATGGGGTTGGCCTTCGCTGCTGTCGCGTTGGTGCTGTGCGCGGTGAACGCGTGTGCTTCGGTGTCGCCGTGTGTCCGTCTTGGTGGGTCCGTGTGCCGCTGTGGGCTCCGGCTGTCGTCCTGATGCCCCAGCGTGCTCGGCTCATACCCGTGTTCGAGCGTTGGTGTGTGATCGCGTTTGCGGTACGTCGCGCGGGGGGCGCCCGGAAGCATGCACCGGGGGTGCCGCGCCTGCGGGACGGCCACCGCATCCCGGCGGCGGAGGTCCGGTGGAGGCCCGGTGGAGGCCCGGTGGTCCGTCCGGGACCGGCGGGTCACAGGGCGGCGCGGATGGCGTCGGTGACGGTGGGGAAGGCGAAGCGGAAGCCCGCGTCCAGCAGGCGGCGGGGCAGCACCCGCTGGCTGCCCAGCACGTCCTGGGCGAACTCGCCCAGGACGACCCGCAAGGCGGGCGCGGGAACCGCGAAGGGGGTGGGGCGGCGCAGCACACGGCCCATGGCGGCGGTGACCTCCCGGTTGGTGGCCGGCTCCGGCGCGGTGAGGTTCACCGGGCCGCTCAGCGCCTCATGAGCCAGCAGGAACCGCAGCGCCGCCACATGGTCGTGCAGCGCGATGTGGCTCCAGAACTGGCGGCCGTCGCCCAGCCGCCCTCCGAGCCCCGCCTTGAAGAGGGGGAACAGCCGCCCCCACGCGCCGCCGCCGCGGGCGACGACCAGCCCGGTGCGGCCGTACACCGTGCGGATCCCGGCCTGAGCCGCCGCCCCCGCCGCGGCCTCCCAGCCCTGGCACAACTCGGTCAGGAACCCGGCACCGGGACCGGCGCTCTCGTCGACGGCCCGCTCCCCGGTGTCGCCGTAGTAGCCGATCGCGGTGCCGACGATCAGAGTGTGGGGCGGGGTGTCCAGCCCGGCGAGGGCACCGGCGAGGGTGCGGGTGCCCAGCACCCTGCTGTCGCGCAGTTCGCGCTTGTAGCTCTCCGTCCAGCGGCGTTCGCCCACGCCCGCGCCCGCCAGGTGGACGACGGCCTCGCAGCCGACGAGTCCCGCCGTGTCCACCTGCCCGCCCTTCGGGTCCCACCGCACCTCGTCGGCCGCCGCGGCGGGCCGCCGTACGAGCCGCAGCACGTCGTGTCCGTCCGCCCGCAGGGAGCGGGTCAGTGCCGAGCCGATGAGCCCCGTGGAGCCGGTGACCGCGATACGCATGCGCCCATCCTGACCCATACGCGCGAGCACGTACGCGCCCCCGCCGACCGAGCGGACTGGGCCGCCGCCGACCGGGACGCACGGCCGCTGCCGGCCGCCGGCCGACGACGTCTCACAGTCCGTGTACGGCGGCGATGGTGAACGGGGTCCGCGGCGTGCCCGGACCCATCGGACCGCCCTTGTCGAACTGCGAGCGGACTACGAACAGGGTGCCGTGTGACCGCGCCAGGGTGGTGGGCAGTTGCAGGTCGGGGTCGCTCGCGCGGGCTTCCTGGCGTGCTGTTGTGCCGTGGTGGCCGATCCTCCAGCGGCTCAGCGCGTTGTCCGTGTTGTGGACGACCCACATCCTGTTGCCCGCCGTCTCCAGACCGTCGGCGTTGCGCAGGTCGACGCCGTGGGTGTCGACGCGGGAAGCCTTGCCGGTGCGCGGGTCGACGCGGTAGAGGCCGCCGCCGGTCATGTCGACTGTGAGCAGATAGCGGCCACCGGGCCCGGCCGCGATCCCGTTGAGCGCGGAGGGCACCTCGCCGGGGCGCGGAGGCAGCAGGCCGGACAGGTCGGAGTGGACGGTCAGCCGGTCACGCCCTCCCTCGGCCCGGGCGCGGGCGAACTGCGACGGGGTGACGCGATAGACGACGTTGCGCAGGCTGTCGGTCAGATACGCGGAGCCCTCCGGGGTCAGGGTGAGGTCGTTGACGAAGGAGGGGGCCTTGCCGGTGGCGTCGAACCGGGCGAGCAGCCGCCGGGTGCGCAGGTCGTAGACGCAGACGCCGCGGGTGGAGTCGGTGACCCACAGCCGGCCGGCGCGGTCGGCCTTGAGCCCGTTGGCGGTGTGCCGTCCGTCGGTGCCGGCGGGCAGGAAGGTCTCGGCCACCCGGCGTCCGGGAGTCATCCGGTAGACGGCGCCCGTCTCGAAGGAGGCCGCGTACAGCCGGCCGGAACGCGGGTCAGCGGCGACGCCCTCCGGGTAGACGCGGTCGCCGGGCAGCTCGTACGCGGTCGAGATACGCAGCCGAGGAGGGTGCGGCGGGTGGGCGGCGGGGTGCGTGGTGCGGGCGGTCGGCGCGGGGGCGGTGGGTGTCGTGGTGAACGCAGTGAGCGCGGTGGCCGCTGTCGCCGCGGCCAGGGCGGTCACCACCGCACGGCGAGAGGGGTGGGGGAGCGGAGGGGAAGCCGAGCGGGAAATGGTGTGCCTCCAGGGGCAGGACGAGGCGTGGGACCGGGTGTCCGACCCGGCCCGTTCCGCCTTCAGCGGGAATGTACCCACACGGTAATTAGAGCTCTAATGCTCGTCAACATGCTTACTGCTGTGCTGGTCGTTACGATGCCCGGATGACCTCCATGCCCGCCGGCGAGCGCCTGGGCTCGTATATCAAGGACGCGGCCAACGCACTGATGACGACGAAGCACGCCGTGCTCAGGCCCTCGGGGCTGACAGTCGCGCAGTACGCCGCGCTGCTCCAGCTCGCGGAGAACCCCGGGATGCCCGCGGCGGCCCTGGCCCGGGCATGCCGGGTCACGGCCCCGACCATGAACACGATCCTGAAGAACCTTCAGCAGCGCGGCCTCATCACACGCACTCCGCACTCCTGGCACCGCAATGTTCTGGAGACCCGGCTGACCGAAGCGGGGGCGGAAGCGGTCGCCGAGGCGGACCGGAGCGCCGTACGGGTCGAACGCGGGCTGGCCGCCGAGTTCACCGACGAGGAACGGGCTCAGCTGATCGCACTGCTCGAGCGGTGCGAGCGGTATCTGGAGTCGGTGCGGCCGGAGTGAACCGGCCGGTGGAGGGCTGGGCTCACTCGCCCCGGAAGCGGCTCCACAGCCGGGGCAGCCGGTCGGCCAGCGCCGCCGGGTCCTCCATGTCCAAGGAGACGCCCTCGGGTTCCGCCGGTGCCTCCGGCAGCCCCAGGTCAGGCAGGACCGTACCGGTCAGCTGTTCGTACGCCTCGTCGGCTGCGAAGCCCAGCTCCTCGCCGTCACCGTCCAGCTCCTCGTCGAAGTCGTCCAGCAGTTCGGCCAGGGCGTCGGCGTCGTGCGCCGCGCCCTCGAAGACCTCCCGGCCCTGGCCGATCAGCCAGCAGCGGAAGGAGTCGAACGCGTCGTCGCTCGCACCGTCCAGCAGGATCCAGGCAGCGGCCCACAGGTCCCACTGGTAGGCCCGGCTGTAGCGCGACTCGAAGTGGCGGGCGAAGTACGTCACCGCGTCGGGGTCGAGCTGGGTGAGCCGCTCGACCAGCAGATCCGCCTGTTCCGGGGGGTCGCCGTCGGCCTCCTGCCGGGTGGAGTCGATCAGCTCCCAGAACTCCGTCTCGTCCATCACGCCCTCAGCATCGGGCCTGGAAGCCCACAACGCACGCGGAGTGCGCCAGATGCGGCTGTGTCGTTATGAGACATGAGCCACACGGCATTCCGTATTCAATACCCGACAGCAGCTGTCCGGTATCGCTGCCAGCGTGTCCTTCCACCGAACCGGAGCAGCAGCAAGGAGGAACAGATGCAGGAACCGAGCAGCTCCACAGGGCCGCTGGCAGGCAAGGTCGCGCTGGTCGCGGGCGCCACCCGGGGAGCGGGCCGCGCCATGGCCGTCGAACTGTGCCGCGCCGGAGCCACCGTCTACGCGACCGGCCGGACCACCCGGGTCAGGGCCAGCGAGGTCGGCCGGACGAGCGAGACCATCGAGGAGACGGCCGAACTGGCGAGCGAGGCGGGGAGGGAGAACTCGGGCAGTGCCCACGCGGTCGCTGTCGACCACCTCGACCCCGCACAGGTGCGCGACCTGATCGCGCGCATCGACCGCGAACAGGGCCGCCTCGACGTCCTCGTCAACGACCTGTGGGGCGGCGACCACCTCGTCGGATTCGGCAAGAAGCTGTGGGAGCACGATCTGGCCGAGGGGCTGCGCGTGCTGCGGCTCGGCATCGACAGCCACCTGATCACCAGCAGTCACGCCCTGCCGCTGCTGACCCGGCGGCCGGGCGGCCTGCTGATCGAGATCACCGACGGCACCGAGGAGTCCAACCAGGGCTACCGGGAGCCGGTCTACTACGACCTGGCCAAGGCGGCACCGCTGCGGATGGCCCGTGCGCTGGCCCAGGAGACCGACGGGTACGGCACCACCGTGGTCTGTCTGACCCCGGGGTGGCTGCGCTCGGAGACCATGCTCGACACCCACTTCAAAGTGACCGAGGAGGACTGGCGCGACGGCTGCGCCATCGACCCGCACTTCGCCATCTCCGAGACCCCAGTCTTCATCGGCCGCGCCGTGGCCGCGCTCGCCGCCGACCCGGAGGTGGCCCGCTGGAACGGGCAGTCGCTCTCCAGCGGCGGTCTCGCCAAGGTCTACGGCTTCACCGACGTGGACGGCTCGGCGCCGGACGCCTGGCGCTACATCATGGACGTCCAGTTCGCGGGCAAGCCCGCCGACGTCTCCGGCTACCGCTGATCCTCGCTCCCGGACCGTCCCGCGCTTCCGGACTCTCCTGCGTACAGCGCCGCCGCCCGCCGTGCCGCGTCCGCGAAGCGCTGCCGCAACGGCGGCGGCGCCAGCACCTCGCACTCCGGGCCGAGGGCGAGGAGTTGGCTGTAGCCCACCTCCTCGCTCTCCACCCGCAGCGTCACCGTCGTACGGCCCTGCTCGTCGACGGTGCCGCCCGCCAGCGCCTCGTGAGCCGCGTCCCGGTCGATGACGTGGCGCAGCCGGCGGGTTCCGAGCTCCGTCAGCCGCAGCGTCACCTGCTCCCTGAGGAGGGAGCGGGCGAAGGCCGCCGCCTGCTGCGCCCAGAACGCGGCCAGCTCGAAGTCGGTGTCGCGGTCGAAGCGCTCGTCGCCGACGGTGACCTCGGTGAACCGGTCGACGCGGTAGACCCTCCACCGGCTGCGGAGCGGATGCTCGGCGTCCGCCGGGACGCGGGCCGCCAGATACCACTGCCCCGCCTTCAGCACCAGGCCGTAGGGCTCCAGGTCCCGCTCCACCTCGCCGCCGCCCCGCTCGTCCCGGCGGCGGTAGCGGACGGCGGCCCTGCGGTCCGACCAGACGGCGTCGGCCAGCACGGGCAGCAGCGGCGGCGTCTCGGGCGCCTGCCACCAGCCCGGGGCATCCAGATGGAAGCGCTGCGCCGTGCTGTCGTGTACATCGCGCAGGGTGGGATCGAGCGCCGCCGAGACCTTCAGCTTCGCCGCCGAGGCCGCGTCGTCCAAGCCCAGGTCCCGCAGGGCCGAGGGCACCCCCGACAGGAACAGCGCCTCCGCCTCGGTGCGGCCCATGCCGGTCAGCCGGGTGCGGTAGCCGCCGACGAGCCGGTAGCCGCCGGCGCGGCCCCGGTCGGCGTACACCGGCACGCCCGCCTCGGAGAGCGCCTGCACATCACGTGAGACAGTACGCTCGGAGACCTCCAGTTCGGCTGCGAGCTGAGCACCGGTCATCTCCCGCCGCGCCTGGAGCAGCAGCACCATCTTGATCAGCCGGGCTGCCCGCATGCTGAATACCCCTCCCGTGGGCCGTGGCCCGCTGTTAACGTTCCGCCCGTTATACAGCGAACTAGGAAACGGTCATGTCTCAGCAAACTCGCGAACAGCGCGAACAGTGGGGCTCGCGGGCCGGATTCCTGATGGCGGCCATCGGCTCCGCCGTCGGGTTGGGAAACATCTGGCGCTTCCCCGCGGAGGCGTACAAGAACGGTGGCGGAGCCTTTCTGCTGCCGTATCTCGTCGCTCTGCTCACCGCAGGGCTCCCGCTGCTCATCCTCGAATACACCGTCGGCAGGAAGTACCGCAAGTCACCGCCGGCCGCCTTCCGGCAGATCTCCCGCCCCGCCGAGGTCATCGGCTGGTGGCAGGTCGCGATCTGCTTCGTCATCGCCTCCTACTACGCCGTGATCGTTGCCTGGGCGGTCCGGTACGCCGGATTCTCCTTCGGCAAGGACTGGGGCAAGGACCCCGAGAAGTTCTTCGCCGGGGACTTCCTGCAGGCGGGAAGCGAGCCCGGGCTGCCCAGCTCCTTCGTCGGCAACGTCTTCTGGCCCCTGCTGGCCGTATGGATCGTCGTGCTGGCCATCCTCGCGCTGGGTGTCCGCCGCGGTATCGAACGGGCCAACAAGGTCTTCATCCCGGCCCTGGTGTTCTTCTTCCTCATCCTGGTCGTGCGCGCCGTGACACTGGACGGCGCGACCAAGGGCCTGGACGCGCTGTTCTCCCCGGACTGGGGTGCGCTGACCGACGGCAGCGTCTGGGTCGCCGCCTACGGGCAGATCTTCTTCTCGCTCTCCATCGGCTTCGGCATCATGGTCACCTACGCCTCCTACCTGGGGCGCCGTGCGGACCTGACCGGTTCGGCGCTGGTGGCGGGCTTCGCCAACAGCTCCTTCGAGATCCTCGCCGGCATCGGCGTCTTCGCCACCCTCGGCTTCATGGCCCAGGCCAACGGCGTGGCCGTCGGTGACGTCGTCAGCGAAGGCGTGGGCCTGGCCTTCATCGCCTTTCCCGCCGTCATCTCCCAGATGCCGCTGGGCGCGGCGTTCGGCGTCATCTTCTTCGTCTCGCTGGCCATCGCCGGCCTCACCTCGCTGGTCAGCATCGTCCAGGTCGTCATCTCGGCCGTGCAGGACCGCACCGGCATGCGCCGGGTGCCCGCCGTGTGGACCGTCGGCGGTCTGGTGGCGGTCGTCTCGCTGCTCCTCTTCCCCACGGATGCGGGCCTGTCGCTGCTGGACGCGGCCGACCACTTCATCAACCAGTACGGCATCGCGCTCGCCGCGCTCGTCTTCCTGGTCATCATGGCCTGGGTGGTGCGCCGTCTGCGGCCCTTCCAGGCCCACGCCGACGAGACCTCCGCGGTGCGGCTGGGAACCTGGTGGCGGGTGTGCCTCGGGGTCATCACCCCGCTGGTGCTCGGCTGGATGATGGTCGACAGCCTGCGCAAGGAGTTCGACGAGAACTACGGCGGCTACCCCAGCTCGTTCCTGGCCTGGGCCGGCTGGGGCGTGGCGATCGGGGCCCTGCTGGTGGGCGTCCTGATCTCGCTGATCCCCTGGCGGGACGCGCCCGTCGAGGACGAGGCCGAGCGGGAGGAGGTGCGCTGATGTCCACCGGAGCCATCGTGATGATGACCGCGGCCATCCTCATCGTCTGGGGCGGCCTGGTCGCCGCCATCCTCCGCCTGCGCAGCCACCCGCCGGAGTAGGCCGCACAGCAAGGTTCCCCGCGCCCCGAAGGGGCCCGGGGAACCTTGCGAGCCACCACACCGGCGCCCGGGCGACGACCCGAGCCCCGACGGCGGCTCTCCGCCACAACGGTGGAGGGCGCAGCAAGCACCCGGCGGAGGAACGAACACGGCCCCCGCACCCCTTCCGGGGCGCGGGGGCCGTGTTCGTGTGCGGCTCGCCGCGTGGGCGCGCTCAGTCCTGGAGGTACTTCCCGGACGGAGTCCCGGGGAGCATCCGCGCTCGGGGAGGATGCCCCGAGCGCGGATGGCGCGTCTCCGCGTGGGCGAACCCCGCGAAGCGTAGGCGAGCGCCTACGCGAGACCGTACTTCTCGGCGGCCCGGCGGACATCCTCCGCCTTGACCTCACCTCGCCGCGCGAGCCGCGACAGGGCGGCCACGACGACGGACTCGGCGTCGACGCCGAAGTACCGGCGCGCGGCCTCACGGGTGTCGGAGAGGCCGAACCCGTCCGTGCCCAGCGAGGCCCAGTCCTGCTCGACCCACTGGCTGATCTGGTCGGGAACGGCCCGCATCCAGTCACTGACGGCCAGCACGGGCCCCGGTGCGCCCTCCAGCGCGCAGGTCACATGCGGCACCCGCTCCTCGCCGCGCAGCGCCGCCGCGTCGCACTCCATGGCCTCACGCCGCAGTTCCGTCCAGGACGGCGCCGACCACACATCGGCGGCCACGCCCCACTCCTCGGCGAGAATCCGCTGCGCTTCGAGCACCCAGTGGATGGCCGTACCGGAGGCGAGCAGCTGCATCCGCGGAGCGTCCTCGGCGGCGGCCTCGGCCTCCTTGAAGCGGTAGAGGCCCTTGAGGATGCCCTCCTCGACGCCCTCGCCCTCGGGCATGGGCGGCTGCACCTTGGTCTCGTTGTAGACCGTCAGGTAGTAGAAGACGTTCTCCTGCGCCTCGGCGTCCGGCCCGTACATCCGGCGCAGACCGTCCTTGACGATGACGCCGACCTCGTAGGCGAACGCCGGGTCGTAGGAGATGACCGCCGGGTTGGTGGAGGCCAGCAGATGCGAGTGGCCGTCGGCGTGCTGCAGGCCCTCGCCGGTCATGGTCGTACGACCGGCCGTGGCGCCGATGACGAAACCGCGGCCGAGCTGGTCGGCGAGCGCCCAGAACTGGTCGGCGGTGCGCTGGAACCCGAACATCGAGTAGAAGATGTAGAACGGGATCATCGGCTCGCCGTGCGTGGCGTACGACGTCGCCGCCGCGGTGAAGTCGGCCAGCGAACCGGCCTCGGTGATCCCCTCGTTGAGGATCTGACCGTCCTTGGCTTCCTTGTAGTACAGCAGCTGGTCGCGGTCGACCGGGTCGTACTGCTGGCCGAGCGGCGAGTAGATGCCGGCCGACGGGAACAGCGACTCCATGCCGAAGGTGCGCGCCTCGTCCGGGACGATCGGCACCCAGCGCTTGCCGGTCTCCTTCTCCCGCATCAGGTCCTTGACCAGCCGGACGAACGCCATGGTGGTGGCGATCTCCTGCGAGCCGGAGCCCTTCTTCAGCACGTCGAACGGCTTGTCGGCGGGGGAGGGCAGGCCGACCGGGTGCACCTTGCGGGCCGGCGCCGGCCCGCCCAGCTCGGCGCGCCGCTCCTGGAGGTAGCGCACCTCGGGCGAGTCGGGGCCCGGGTGCACGTACGGCACCAGCTCGTCGTCCAGCTTGCTGTCCGGAATGGGCAGCTCCAGCAGGTCCCGCATGGCGCGGAACTCCTTGCCGGTGAGCTTCTTCATCTGGTGGTTGGCGTTGCGGGACTCGAAGCCCGGGCCCAGCGTCCAGCCCTTGACGGTCTGCGCCAGGATCACCGTGGGGGCGCCCTTGTGCTCGACGGCCGCCTTGTACGCCGCGTAGACCTTGCGCGGCTCGTGGCCGGCGCGGGAGGTCTTGAACAGTTCGGTGATCTTGTCGTCGGTCAGCAGTTTGCCGATCTCGACGAGAGCGGGCGAGGCGCCGAAGAAGTGCTCGCGGATGTAGGCGGCGTCGCGGGTGGCGTAGGTCTGGAACTGCGCGTCCGGCACCTCCCGCAGCCGGCGGGTCAGCGCGCCGGTGGTGTCCAGCGCGAACACCTCGTCCCAGGCGGAGCCCCACAGCGACTTGACGACGTTCCAGCCGGCGGCGCGGAACTGGGTCTCCAGCTCCTGCACGATCTTGAAGTTGGCGCGTACCGGGCCGTCGAGGCGCTGCAGATTGCAGTTGATGACGAAGGTGAGGTTGTCCAGCTGCTCGCGCCCGGCCAGGGCGAGGGCGGCGGTCGACTCGGGCTCGTCCATCTCGCCGTCGCCGAGGAAGGCCCACACGTGCGAGGCGGAGGTGTCCTTGATGCCCCGGTGGGTCAGATAGCGGTTGAACCGCGCCTGGTAGATCGCCGAGATCGGGCCCAGGCCCATGGAGACGGTGGGGAACTCCCACAGCCACGGCAGCCGGCGAGGATGCGGGTAGGACGGCAGTCCGTCGCCTCCCGCCTCCTGGCGGAAGCGGTCGAGGTGGGCCTCGGTGAGCCGCCCGTCGAGGAAGGCACGGGCGTAGATGCCGGGGGAGGCGTGGCCCTGGACGTACAACTGGTCACCCGAGCTGTGGCCGCCGTCGCCCTCCTTGCCCTTGAAGAAGTGCTCGAAGCCCGTCTCGTACAGCCACGCCGCCGAGGCGAACGTCGCTATATGGCCGCCGAGGCCCTGGCGGCTGCCGCGGGTGACCATGGCCGCCGCGTTCCAGCGGTTCCATGCGGTGATGCGGGACTCCATCGCCTCGTCGCCCGGGAAGGCGGGCTCGGCCGAGGTCGGGATGGTGTTGACGTACTCCGTCTCCAGCAGGGCCGGTACGGCCAGGCCGCTGTGCTGGGCGTGCTCCACGGTACGACGCACCAGGTACGCGGCTCGTTCGTCGCCCGCATGTGCCGCGACGGCGTCGAGCGACTCGCGCCACTCGCCGGTCTCCTGCGGATCACGGTCCGGGAGCTGGTCCAGCTCACTCGGATACGGCGGGCGTACGGGATCGGGCATGGTGGCCACCTTCCGGACGTGTAGGCCCCTCCAAACGGGTCGGGAGGGCGGTTGTGCGGGTGGGTGTTGTGAACCCTGACGGGCAGGACAGGGGGCACCCAACGAAGGGACTGTACGCCTCTGATCGATGATCGATCAAAGGTCATGGCGAAATTGGCATTCCGTGCCGCGAAATCTGGCACCGCATGCCGGAAGCTCGCCGTCGCGCCCGGGGTCCGTTGCCGAGTGCGGGTGCTCCGCGGTTGTTGGGGGCACCTCCCGGCCGGAGGCTGGGGGAGCAGTTCCCCGCGCCCCTGTCGGGGCGCTCAGTCCCGGGGCGCCGGGGCGCAACCCAGCACGTGCTCCTTCACCAGGAGGCCGATGTTCGGGTCACATCGCTGGATCGCGGCCATGACAGCTTCGTGCTCCTCCGCGTACGACTGCTGCACCGTACCCAGCCAACGGATCGACAGCGCCGTCCACACCTCGATCCCCAGCCCCTCCCAGGTGTGCAGCAGCACGCTGTTGCCCGCGGCGCGCACCAGTTCCCGGTGGAAAGCCACGGTGTGCCGCACCTGGGCTTCGCCGTCCCCGCGCCGGTCGGCCTCGTACAGCGCCGCCACATGCGGCCGCAGCGCCGTCACATCCCCCGCCAGCCGGGGCACCGCCAGCTCCGCGGCGATCTGCTCCAGCCCGGCGCGCACCGGGTAGATCTCCTCAAGATCCGCCGCCGACAGCTCCCGCACGCGCACGCCCTTGTTCGGCGCCGACTCGATCAGCCGCAGCGTCTCCAGCTCCCGCAGCGCCTCTCGTACCGGGGTCTGGGAGACCTCCAGCTCCACCGCGATCCGCCGCTCGACGATCCGCTCCCCGGGCTTCCACCGCCCGCTGACGATCCCCTCCACAAGATGCTCGCGGATCTGCTCGCGCAGCGACTGGACGACGGGCGGGGTCATGAAGACACTCCTCGCAGCGAGGTGGTGGGGCCCCTAGACGATACGACCTGCCCCGGCACCGAGTGCCACTGCATGCGGTGAGGGATCCGTCACCGGCGCTCGACGCCCGGACGCGACGGTGCCCCCGTCACAGCTGTGGCGGGGGCACCGTTCTGCGCGGTTGCCGGGGGCCTACAGCCCCAGCTCGCCCTCGAACTCGCCGGCCTCCAGACGGGCCTTGACGTCGTTGAGGTAGCGGGCGGCGTCGGCGCCGTCCACGAGCTGGTGGTCGTAGGACAGGGTCAGGTAGACCATGTCGCGGATCGCGATGGTCTCGCCCAGGTCCGGGTGGTTGACGACCATCGGACGGCGCACGGTGGCGCCGATGCCCAGCTCGGCGACCTGCGGGTAGTTCACGATGATGGTGTCGAACAGCGCACCGCGCGAGCCGGTGTTGCTGATCGTGAACGTGCCGCCGGACATGTCGTCCGGGCCCAGCCCGCCCTCGCGGACCTTCTTGGCCAGCTCGGCGGTCTTGCGGGCGATGCCCGCCAGGTTGAGGTTCCCGGCCTCCTTGATGACCGGGACCATCAGGCCCTTCTCCGAGTCCACCGCGATGCCGATGTTCTCGACGTCGTGGTAGGTGATGGTGCCGTCGTCGTTCAGCCGGGCGTTGACGGCCGGGTGGGCCTTCAGTGCCTCGGCCGCCGCCTGCACGAAGAACGGCATCGGCGAGAGCTTGACGCCCTCCCGCGCCGCGAAGGAGTCCTTCGCACGGGCCCGCAGCTGCATGATGCGGGTGACGTCCACCTCGACGACCGTGGACAGCTGCGCCTGGCTGTGCAGCGCCTTCATCATGTTGTCGGCGATCAGCTTGCGGATCCGCGGCATCTTCACCGTCTGGCCGCGCAGCGGCGACGGCTCCAGCTTCGGCGACTTCGGGGCTGCGGCGGAGGGCGCGGCAGCGGCCGGGGCCGGGGCCTGGGCCTTCTTCGCCTCGGCCGCCTCGATGACGTCCTGCTTGCGGATCCGGCCGCCCACGCCGGTGCCCCGCACCGACGAGAGGTCCACGCCCTGCTCGGCCGCCAGCTTGCGCACCAGCGGGGTCACATAGGCGCCGTCGCTCTCCGGTGCCGGTGCCGGAGCCGGAGTCTGGGCCGGAGCGGCCGGGGCCGCGGGTGCCTGCGCCGCTGGGGGTACCTCCCGGCCGGAGGCTGGGGGAGCGGGCTGCGCCGGAGCGGGCTGGGCGGGTGCGGCCGGCTGGGCGGGCGCCGGCTGGGCCTGCGAGGGCTCAGCCGGTGTCTGCGGTGCGGCGGGCTGCGCCGGGGCCGCCGGAGCCTGCGGGGCCTCCTGCGCGGGCTGCGGAGCCGCCTCGGCGGGCTTGCCCGGGGCGGACGGCGCCGGGGCCGCGGCGGCGGGAGCGGCACCGGCCGCACCGATGACGGCCAGCTTGGCGCCGACCTCGGCCGTCTCGTCCTCGCCGACGGTGATCTCCAGCAGGGTGCCGGCCGTCGGGGCGGGGATCTCGGTGTCGACCTTGTCCGTGGAGACCTCCAGCAGCGGCTCGTCGGCCTCGACCTCGTCACCGACCTGCTTGAGCCAGCGGGTGACGGTGCCCTCGGTGACGGACTCGCCCAGCGCGGGCAGCACCACGTCCGTGCCCTCGGCCGCGCCACCGCCGGAGGGGCCCGCGGCGGCGGGCTCGGGCTGCGG
Organism: Streptomyces sp. B15; assembly: GCF_018070605.1. Lineage (NCBI taxonomy): Bacteria > Bacillati > Actinomycetota > Actinomycetes > Kitasatosporales > Streptomycetaceae > Streptomyces > Streptomyces sp. B15. The sequence goes on along the minus strand of NZ_JAGPXJ010000031.1, from coordinate 16,329 downwards.
CGCGGGCTGCTCCTCGGCGGCCGGGGCCTCGGTCTGCGCGGGCTGCTGCGCGGCGGGCTCGGCCGCGGGCTCGGCGGCCGGTGCGGCAGCTGCCGGAGCGCCGGAGCCGTCGTCGATGACGGCCAGCTCGGCGCCGACCTCCACCGTCTCGTCCTCGGCGACCTTGATGGAGGAGATGGTCCCGGAAGCGGGCGCCGGGATCTCGGTGTCGACCTTGTCGGTGGAGACCTCGAGCAGCGGCTCGTCGGCCTCGATGTGCTCACCCTCGGCCTTCAGCCAGCGGGTGACGGTGCCCTCGGTCACGCTCTCGCCGAGCGCCGGCAGGGTTACGGAAACCGCCATGGTTTCTGTTGCTCCTTACAAAACTGTGCGGATGGGTCGCGCCCTGACTGGAACCCGGCGGTCAGTCGTGGGAGTGCAGCGGCTTGCCGGCCAGCGCCAGGTGCGCCTCGCCGAGCGCCTCGGTCTGCGTCGGGTGGGCGTGGATGAGCTGGGCCACCTCGGCCGGCAGCGCCTCCCAGTTGTAGATGAGCTGGGCCTCGGCCACCTGCTCACCCATGCGGTCACCGACCATGTGGACGCCGACCACGGCACCGTCGCGCACCTGTACGAGCTTCACCTCGCCCGCCGTCTTCAGGATCTTGCTCTTGCCGTTGCCCGCGAGGTTGTACTTGAGCGTGACCACCTTGTCGGCACCGTACCGCTCCTTGGCCTGCTCCTCGGTGAGGCCGACCGAGGCCACCTCCGGGTTGCAGTAGGTCACGCGCGGCACACCGGCGTAGTCCACCGGCACCGGGTTGAGCCCGGCCAGCCGCTCCGCGACCAGGATGCCCTCGGCGAAGCCCACGTGGGCGAGCTGGAGGGTGGGGATCAGGTCACCGACGGCGGAGATCGTCGGGACGCTGGTGCGGCAGTACTCGTCCACCGTGACGAAACCGCGGTCCATGGCGACCCCGGCCTCCTCGTAGCCCAGGCCCTGGGAGACCGGGCCGCGGCCGATGGCGACCAGCAGCACCTCGGCCTCGAACTCCTTGCCGTCCGCCAGCGTGACCTTGACGCCGTCGCCGGTGTACTCGGCCTTGTCGAAGAAGGTGCCCAGGTTGAACTTGATGCCGCGCTTGCGGAAGGCCCGCTCCAGCAGCTTGGAGCTGTTCTCGTCCTCGGCCGGCACCAGATGCTTGAGGCCCTCGACGACGGTGACGTCCGCGCCGAAGGACTTCCACACGGAGGCGAACTCGACGCCGATGACGCCGCCGCCCAGGATGATCGCGGACTTCGGCACCCGGTCCATGACCAGCGCGTCGTCGGAGCTGATGATGCGCTCGTGGTCGATGGTCAGACCCGGCAGCGACTTCGGCACGGAGCCGGTCGCCAGCAGGATGTGGCGGCCCTCGTAGCGCCGACCGTTGACATCGACGGAAGTGGGGGAGGACAGCCGGCCCTCGCCCTCCACATAGGTGACCTTGCGGGAGGCGACCAGCCCCTGCAGGCCCTTGTAGAGGCCGGAGATCACACCGTCCTTGTACTTGTGGACACCGGCCATGTCGATGCCCTCGAACGAGGTCTTGACGCCGAACTCGGCGCTCTCCCGGGACTGGTCGGCCACCTCGCCGGCGTGCAGCAGCGCCTTGGTGGGGATGCAGCCCCGGTGCAGGCAGGTACCGCCCAGCTTGTCCTTCTCGATGAGGGCGACATCCAGACCGAGCTGTGCGGCGCGAAGGGCAGCGGCATAACCGCCGCTACCGCCTCCGAGGATCACTAGGTCGAAAACGGTGCTGGCGTCGTTCGCCACGTCACGTCCTCCATGCATGGGTACGCCGTAGCCGGTCTCCTGCGACCGGGCGGCTTGAGGTTCGGCCGCTTTTGTCTGCTCGGCCCTTTTCATCGCTTCCGGCTTCTGTCAAGCCGTGCGGGGCCCTGTCCTGCCAGTGACCCATCTTTGCACTTGTTGCCGGAAAGCGGAGAGCGGGGTGCCTCCGGCGGTCGGTCCGAGGGGTGTAACCGAAGGGGCCGGACTCGTTGAAGGCCGGGCCCGCGATGTCCAGGTGGGCCCAGGGCGTGCCCTCGGGGACGAACTCCTTCAGGAAGAGCCCGGCCAGCAGGCCGCCGCCCATCCGCTCACCGATGTTGGCGATGTCGGCGACGGGGGAGTCGAAGCTCTTGCGCAGGTGTCCGGGCAGCGGCATCGGCCAGGCGTCCTCGCCCGCCTCCTCGGCCGCCTCGTGCAGAGCGGTACGGAACTCGTCGTCGTTCGCCATGATCCCGAAGGTGCGGTTGCCCAGCGCCAGCACCATCGCGCCGGTCAGCGTCGCCACGTCCACGATCGCGTCCGGCTCCTCCTCGCTCGCGCGGGTCAGCGCGTCCGCCAGCACCAGGCGGCCCTCGGCGTCGGTGTTGAGGACCTCCACCGTCTTGCCGCTGTACATGGTCAGCACATCACCCGGACGAGTGGCCGAGCCGGACGGCATGTTCTCGGCCAGCGCCAGCCAGCCGGTCACATTGGCCCGCAGCCCCAGCCGGGCCGCCGCGACCACGGCGGCGAAGACGGCCGCCGCGCCGCTCATGTCGCACTTCATCGTCTCGTTGTGGCCGGCCGGCTTGAGCGAGATGCCGCCCGAGTCGTAGGTGATGCCCTTGCCGACCAGCGCCAGGGACTTCTTCGCCTTCGGGTGCGACCAGCCGACGCGGACCAGCCGCGGCGGCTGGGCCGAGCCGTTGCCGACGCCCAGGATGCCGCCGTAACCCCCCTTGGCCAGCGCCTTCTCGTCCAGCACCTCGAACGTCAGGCCGAAGTCCTTGGCCGCGGAGCGGGCCTCGGACGCGAAGGTCTTGGGGTCCAGCCCGTTGGCCGGGGTGTTGATCAGGTCACGCGCGCGGTGCACCTCCTCGGCGACCACCAGCGCGCGGTCCACGGCGGCCTTGTGCGCCTTGTCCCTCGGCTTGGCGCCGACCAGCGCGATCTCCGCCAGCGGCGCGGAGGCGTCCTTGGAGCTCCTGCCGTCCTGCTTGCCGCCGTCCTTGCCGCCGTTCTCCTTGCCCCGGTAGGCGGTGAAGGAGTACGCGCCCAGCAGCGCGCCCTCGGCGATCGCGGCGACCGCCTCGGCGTCCTCGACGGGCAGCGCGAAAGCGGCTTTCTTGCTGCCCGCCAGCGCGCGTGCGGCGGCGCCCGCCGCACGGCGCAGCACCTCGGCGTCGTAGGGCTCCTGTCCGCCGGCCGCGTCGCCCAGCCCGACCGCCACCACGAGGGGGGCCTTCACGCCGCTCGCCGGCGCCGGCAACTTGGTGACCTCGCCCTCGCCGCCGCTCGCGCCGAGCGTCTCGAGCGTCGCGGCCAGCTTTCCGCCGTAGGCCTTGTCCACGGCCTCCGCGCCGGGAGCCAGGACGACGGCTGCCTTGGCCGCCCGGCCCGCCTTGCCGGAGGAACCGTTCTTCGCGACACCTACGACGACGGCGTCCGCGCGCAGCGTCGCCGCGGACGAGGAGCTGAGAGTCAGTGCAGACACGTGGGAGAGACCTTCTTCCTGGACATGGCTCCGGAGCGCGAGCTGCCTCCGGTTCGGACGCTCCGGGCATCGTATGCCCGGCCCCCTTTCTCCCGCTCCGCACATTTCCCGCACAACCTCGGGCCGGGGCGAAGTACCCGGCGGGAGCGGGACGATCGCGGTACGGGCGCGGTCACGGAAGGGTGACCTGCGGGCTCACAGGGCTCACAGGACCGTCAGCGCGACGAGCGTGCAGCTTGCCGCGACCTCGGCCACCGCACCGAAGACATCCCCCGTCACACCCCCGAACCGCCGCACACACCGTCGCAACAGCGCCTCCGCGGCGCACAGCCCGAGCACGGCACCGATCACGGAACCGGCGACGCCTGCTGCCGGTCCCGCGCAGCCGGCCAGTGCCGCACAGCAGCCCGCGACGCCCAGCACGGTGCCCAGCGCCGCGCCCCGCGGCACGGTGCCCGCGACAGCGGCCCCCAGTCCCTCGGGCCGCGCGGCGGGCACGCCTTGCCGGGAGGCGAGGGTGAGGGCAGTCCGCGCCACCACGGCGGAGGCGACGGTTCCGGCGGCTCCGGCGGCCCACCCCTGGCCGTACAGCGCGGCGAGCGCGGCCACCTGTCCCAACAGGACGAACACCAGTGTCACCACGCCGAACGGCCCGATGTCGGACCGCTTCATCACTCGCAGCGCCTCCTCGGCGGGCTTGCCGCTGCCCAGCCCGTCGGCGACATCGGCGAGTCCGTCCAGGTGCAACCCCCGGGTCAGCACCGCGGGGACCGCGACGGCCACGACCCCGGCGAGCAGTGCGGAGGCCCCGCACACCAGCAGTACGGCAGCCACGGCGGCGGAGAGCAGCCCCACCACCAGCCCGACCACGGGCGCGCACACCATGCCCGCCCGCGCGGCGGCCCTGTCCCACCGCTCGACGCCCACCGGCAGCACGGTCAGCGTGCCGAACGCGAACCGCAGCCCCTCCACCGTGGAGGCCGGGGCGGTGTCCGCGGGCTGCGCGGGTTCCGCGGGGGAGGAGGAGTCCATGGCCGAGCAGGCTACCCGCGGCCCGGACGGCCCCGGCCCACGCCCCGGCGGGGTCAGGTGGCGTCCACGGCCCCCGCCCCACCCGCCGGTTCCGCGTCCGGGTCCGCCTCCGGGCCCTCGCGGACCGGGAGTTCGGCGGCCAGCGCGGCCGCCGCCCGCACCAGGGGGAGGGCCAGCAGCGCTCCGGTGCCGCCGCCGACCTCGACGCCCTGCTCCAGCAGCGGATCGGCGGCCAGCCGGTCCAGGGCCTTGGCCTGGGCCGGTTCGCCACCCGCCTGGCCGGCCAGCCACCAGTCCGGGGCGCGGAAGGCCACCCGCTGGCCGACCAGCGCGCACGCCGCGGACACCACGCCGTCGAGGATGACCGGTGTGTGCCGGACGGCGGACTGCAGCAGGAACCCCGTCATGGCCGTCAGATCGGCGCCGCCCACCGTCGCCAGCAGCTCCAGCTGGTCGCCGAGGACGGGCCGGGCCCGGCGCAGGCCGTCCCGGATGGCGGCGCACTTGCGCATCCACGTCAGGTCGTCGATGCCGCCTCCGCCGCGTCCGGTGACCACCGAGGCGTCCGTGCCGCACAGCGCGGCGACCAGGGTCCCGGCCGCAGTGGTGCCGCCGACGCTCAGATCGCCGAGCACCACCAGGTCGGTGCCGGCGTCGGCCTCCTCGTCGGCGACGGCCATACCCGCGCGGAACGCGGCTTCGGCCTCCTCGGGGGTCAGCGTGTCCTCGATGTCCAGCCGCCCGGACGAGCGGCGCACCCGGTGCCGTGTCACCTCGGCGGGGAGTTCGCCCGGGTCGCAGTCGAGCGCCATGTCGACCACGCGCACCGGTACGTCGAAGCGCCGCGCCAGTACGGCCGCGGGGGAGGCGCCGTCCAGCAGTTCGCGGACGAGCTCCTTGGCGGTGCCCGCCGGCCGGGTGGAGACGCCGAGTTCGGCGACGCCGTGGTCCCCGGCGAAGACCACCAGGCGCGGGTCGGTGATCGGCCGCACCGGCACCCGGGCCTGTGCGGAGCCGAGCCATTCGCCGACGTCCTCCAGCCGTCCCAGGGCCCGCGGGGGCAGCCCGGTCAGCGCCCGCCGTTCCTCGGCTTCCCGGCGCAGACCGCCGTGCGGTCGCTCGATGAGGTCGGAGAAGTCGTCCAGATCCAGGCTGCGGTCACTCATGCTCGCTGAGCGTACGTCAGTGCCATGCGCCTGGGTTGGGCGCCTTGCTGGAGAGGGGGTGCCCCTTGCTGTGCGTTGCAGGCTGCCGGTTGTTTCTGGCTGGTCGCGCAGTTCCCCGCGCCCCTTGTTGGTTGCCCCCGCAAGCTTGGGCAGTCCGCTCCCCCAGCCTCCGGCCGGGAGGTGCCCTTGGGGGTACCCCCTGCTCGAAGAGCTTGGGGAGCAGGGTGGGCAAGCGCAGCCCCCATGCGGGGTGCGCGAAACCATCGGCTGGTCCCTCACCGCAGTGGCAGCGCCACGCCCGCGACCGTCAGCAGTACGTGCTCGCACTCCGCAGCGAACGCCGCGTTGAGTCTGCCCAGTTCGTCCCGGAACCGCCGTCCGGCCGGGGTCGCGGGCACCACGCCCGACCCCACCTCGTTGCTGACGGCCACCAGCTGCCGCGGCGTGTGCCGTACGGCCTCCACCAGCGTCCGTACCCGTGTGGCCAACTCGGCGGCACCGCCCCGTTCCCACCGGGTGTCGTCCCACGCCCCCACCTCGTCCATGGTGTGGGTGAGCCACAGCGCCAGGCAGTCGATCAGCAGCGGTGGCCCGTCCCGCTCCAGCAGCGGCACCAGGTCGCAGGTCTCCTCGGTACGCCAGGAGGCGGGCCGCCGCTCGCGGTGCTGGGCCACCCGGGCGGCCCACTCCGCATCCCCGTCGCGGCTGCCGCCGGTGGCCACGTACACCACCCCGGGGAACGCGGCCAGCCGCCGCTCGGCCTCCACCGACTTGCCCGAGCGCGCCCCGCCCAGCACCAGCGTCCGGCGCGGAAGCTGCGAGACGTCCACCCCGCCGTGGAACTCGCCGACGGTCAGGGACGTCCCGTCCGGCACCGCCCGCGCGCCGGCCGCGGCCAGCCGCCGGTGCAGCTCCGGGCCCGGCGGCACGTCGTGCCCCAGATGGACGGCGAGCACGTCCGTGGCCGCCCCCACCAGTCCCGCCTCCCGCAGCCGGGCCAGCGCGTCGGGGCGCCGGCCCACGTCCACCAGCACCACGTCGCACGGGCCGCCGGGCCCCGCCCCGCTGCCGGTCCCGGCGAGCGCGGCACCGGGCGGCAGATACAGCAGCCGTTCCCCGTCCGGCCCGGTCACCAGATAGCCGGTGCCCGGGGAGTCCAGCGCCAGCGCCCGCACCCGGTGCCCGCTGATCAGTGCCAGCTCCTGCCGGTCCGGCACCCGCACGGGCGCCGGCAGCCCGGCGGGCACCTCCAGCGCGGGCCCGTCGTGCGGATGGGACAGCAGTACCTGCCGTACGCCGCTGAGCGACCGGCCGGCCCGCGCGGCGGCGAAGGCGGGCCCGGGCGTCAGGTCGAGCAGCAGGGTGCTGTCCACCAGCAGTGCCGTCGCGGCCCGTGCCTCATGGCCGACGGCGGCGGCGCAGCGGGCGCAGGGGCAGTCGGAGCGGGGGAGACCGGCGGGCTCGCCGGTGCCGAGCAGAGTCAGTTCCACCCTCTGATCGTCTCGTGACCTGCCGCCGCGCGCGCACAGGGGACTACGCTTCCGGGAGCAACCGGCGATCTTACGGAGGCACTGATGGCGTGGACGTGGCGGTTCGAGAAGGCCGACGGTACGGAGACAGAACCGGCCGTGCAGCCCGAGGAGTTCTCCACCCAGTCGGACGCCGAGTCGTGGATCGGGGAGGTGTGGCGGGAGCTGCTGGAGGGCGGAACCGATCAGGTGACCCTCCAGGAGGACGGCAGCACCGTCTATGGCCCGATGAGTCTGCACGCCGCCACGGAGGCGGACTCCGGGGGCACCGCCGCCGGGTGAGCCGGCTTCCCGCCGCGGGGGGTCGGCCCACCCGGTGAGCCGCTACCCTCGGTGCTCATGGACGTACGTGGCGCGGTTTACGTGGTTCTGCGCGGCCCGGCCGAGAAACGGGACCGGGCGCTGGGAACGCTGAAGAAGGCGGGCATCTTCGCCGAGAAGTCGGTCCGCGGCTCCGAGGTGATCGAGGCGTTCTTCTACGGGGGCGACGAGCGTCCCAGCCCCCGCTTCATGGACGCCTGTGCCGCGCATGTCGCCAAGGCGGCCATCGGTACCGACTTCGCGGTGGCGGAGACGGGCACCATCAGCAGTGCCGCCGCCTCCCGCAAGCTCGCCTACAACCGCCGCACCGGCGAATGGCTGGGGGCCTTCATCGACACCCAGGCCCCCGAGCGGTCCCGCTCCGAGACACTCGACCATCTCGCCCGCGAGCGGGGTGTCGACGTCGCGGACATAGAGCTGCGCGACCCCCCGAAGTTCCAGCCGCCCGTCGCCTGAACGGGCCGGCGCCACCGGCCGGACCGGCCGGTGGCGCACACGCCCGACGGTGCTAGCCCCGGACGCCGAACAGGTGCAGCGACTGAGCCACGCCCCGGTACGGGTCCATCCGGCAGGCCCGCTCCTCCACGTCGAGGGCGTCCGGGCCGGTGGCCGTGTCGTCCGCCGCGAAGACGCCCACGCCGTACCAGCGCTCCATGGGCACCCCGATCCGGGCGAGGAACGAGGTCAGCGTCTCCAGGCGCAGAAAGCGGTCGCTCTCGGCCGGTTCCGCCACCAGGGCGGCGTGGGCGCCCGCCCAGTCGCCGGTGAGCCCCGGCCGCATCGCGCGGGCCGCCACATTGGGCAGCACGAGCGAGAGCAGCCCTCGTGCGTCGAGCACCCGGGCGAGCCCGGCCAGCGTGCTGTCCGGGTCCCGCGTCCGGTCGAGCACGTCATGGCCGAGCACCACGTCGAAGGTGCCCGGCAGGAAGTGCGCCCCGGTGTCCTGGCCGCCGCCGGACAGCGCGCGGAACCGCGCTCGGATCCCCTCGGGCTCGTCCCGCAGGGCCGCCTCGACCACGGCCAGCCGCGCCGGGTCGGACTCCAGTCCGGTCACCTCGTGACCCGCCCGGGCCAGCCGCAGCGCCTGTGCGCCGTCACCCAGCCCGGCGTCCAGCACCCGGAGCCGACGCCCCACCTCGAAGTGCGCGGCTATCCGCTCCTCGAGCTGCCGGGCGACCAGCTCCTGCCGGATCAGGGCTTCTCGCCGCGGGCGACCTGCGGCTTGGGCAGGCGCATACGGCGCATCTGGAGGGTCCGCATCAGCGCGTAGGCGACAGCTCCCCGGCGGTTCTCGTCGGGGTAGCGCTCGCGGATCTTCTTCTTGAGCCGTACGGAGATGCCGATCGAGTCGACGACGATCAGCAGGATCACCACGAGCCACAGCAGCAGCGAGATGTTCTTCAGCTGGAGCGAGGGCAGCATGCTCAGTACGAGGATGATCACGGCCAGCGGCAGGAAGAACTCCGCCACGCTGAACCGGGAGTCCACGAAATCGCGCGCCAGTCGCCGCACCGGGCCCTTGTCCCGGGCGGGCAGATGGCGCTCGTCCCCGCTGGCCAGCGCCTCGCGCTGCTTGGCCAGCGCGGCCCTGCGGGCTTCGCGCTGCCGCTTGGCCGCGTCCTTGCGGCTCTGCGGCCCGGCGGCCATCGGGCGGCGCGGACCGCGCGCCTCGCTGCGCTTGGGTGTGGGGCGACCCTTGGGGGCTTGCGGGTCGCGGGGCTCTTGGGGCTCGGCCGCCGTCACCTGGGGTGAGCTGGCCTGCCCTGCTTTCGAACGGCTACGGAACACACCTCAAGAGTACGGTGTGAATCAGGGTGGGCCCCAGCCCCCAGGGGAAAGGACCGGTGGGACCGGTCCCCACCGTGGAGCGGTGCCTACTCCCTGCGCCGGAGAGGGCCGAAGGCTGATCGTCCTCCAGGAGGAGCGCATCCGTGCTCGAACGGTGCGGTAATGGAAGACAGCCCCGTACTCTGGGGTCTGTAGATTGCCGAGGGCTTGAGTCCGTTACGAAGGGGGCGCGCGAGGCCCATGAGGGGTGTCATGAAGCGTATGGGGATGATCTTCCGCGCGAAGGCCAACAAGGCCCTGGACCGGGCTGAGGACCCGCGTGAGACGCTCGACTACTCCTACCAGAAGCAGCTGGAGCTGCTGCAGAAGGTGCGCAGGGGCGTCGCGGATGTCGCGACCTCCCGTAAGCGCCTGGAGCTGCAGATGACCCAGTTGCAGGGGCAGTCCTCGAAACTGGAGGAACAGGGAAAGAAGGCACTGGCGCTCGGCCGGGAGGATCTGGCCCGCGAGGCGCTCTCGCGCAGGGCGGCCCTTCAGCAGCAGGTCACCGACCTGGAAGGACAGCACCAGACGCTGCAGGGCGAGGAGGAGAAGCTGACCCTCGCGGCGCAGCGGCTCCAGGCCAAGGTGGACGCCTTCCGCACCAAGAAGGAGACGATCAAGGCCACCTACACCGCTGCCCAGGCCCAGACCCGCATCGGTGAGGCGTTCTCCGGCATCTCCGAGGAGATGGGCGACGTCGGCATGGCCATCCAGCGGGCCGAGGACAAGACGGCTCAGCTGCAGGCCCGCTCCGGCGCCATCGACGAGCTGCTGGCCTCCGGCGCGCTGGACGACCAGTCCGGCATGGCCAAGGACGACATCACCGCTGAGCTCGACCGCCTCTCCGGCGGCAGCGACGTGGAGCTGGAGCTGCAGCGGATGAAGGCCGAACTGGCCGGCGGCAGCGGTGGCGGCCAGCAGGCCATCGAGGGGGGCCAGGGCTCGGAGAGCCAGACGAACGGCCAGCAGCAGGAAGCGCCCAAGTTCAACAAGGAGTGAACCGGGCCGCAGCGGCACCCCGGCAGCCGGAGGAGGAGAACGGCATGATCGTACGGATCATGGGCGAAGGCCAGGTCAGACTGGACGACAGCCATTTCGTCGAGCTGAACAAGCTCGACGACGAGCTGCTCCGGGAGACGGAGAGCGGCGACGAGGCCGGCTTCCGCCGTACCCTCTACGCGCTGCTGGAGGCCGTCCGCAGACTGGGCAGCCCGCTGCCCGACGACGCGCTCGAACCCTCCGAGCTGATCCTGCCCGCACCGGACGCCAGTCTGGAGGAGGTACGGGAGATGCTCGGCGACGACGGACTCATCCCCGGCTAGCCCCCGGCACCTCGGCCCCGGGCGCGCCACCCCCCACAAGCTCGCCCGCACCACAAGCACGTCCCGCACCACTCGCACCACACGCACAACGCGACCTGCAAGAGCAGATCACGACAGCACACACACCCCAGGAGCCGGGCATACGGTGCCTGCTGTGACACTCCGCGACATCCGTGAGCGCCTCCGTGCGCATCCCCACGCGGTCGACGCCCTCATCGCCGTAGGGACCTTCTGCTGCATCCTCCTCGGCGCCGCGACGGAGCCCAACGGTCCGGACGGACAGCCGCAGTTCGCGGAGCGCCAGGTCACCGGAGAGATGGTGCTGCTGGCCGCGCTCACCTGCGGGGTGCTCGCGCTGCGTCGCCGCGCCCCGATGCCGGTGCTGCTGCTCACCAGTCTGATCTCCGTGGTCGCTCTCGTCGCCGGCGACGGCCCCCGGGCCGGCTCGGCGCCCGAGGCGCCGCTCGTCTCGGCCGCCGTCATCGCGCTCTACACCGTCAGCAACACCACCGACCGCCGCACCAGCTGGCGGGTCGGCGCCGCCACCGTCGGGGTGCTCACCGGCGCGAGCATGCTCTTCGGGGCCCGCCCCTGGTACGCGCAGGAGAATCTCGGCATCTTCGCCTGGACCGCGCTGGCCGCCGCCGTCGGTGAGGCCGTCCGCAACCGGCGCGCCTTCGTCGACGCCATCCAGGAACGCGCCGAACGTGCCGAGCGCACCCGCGAGGAGGAGGCCAGACGCCGGGTCGCGGAGGAGCGCATGCGGATCGCCCGCGAACTGCACGATGTGGTCGCCCATCACATCGCCCTGGTCAACGTCCAGGCCGGGGTGGCGTCGCACGTCATGGACCAGCGGCCCGATCAGGCCAAACAAGCCCTCTCCCACGTCCGGGACGCCAGCAGGCACGCCCTCGCCGAGCTGCAGACCACCGTGGGACTGCTGCGCCAGTCCGGGGAGAGCACGGCCCCCACCGAACCCGCGCCGGGACTGGAGGTGCTGGACGAACTGGTGGAGAGCTTCCGGCACGCCGGGATGTCCGTCGTCGTGGACGCGCCGACCCCCGGCGCGCCGTCGCTCTCCTCCGCCGTGGACCTGACCGCCTACCGCGTCGTCCAGGAAGCCCTCACCAACGTGCACAAGCACGCGGGCAGCGGCGCCCACGCCGAGGTGCGCATACGGCGGGACGCCGGGGCCCTGGAGATCGTCGTCATCGACGACGGCGCGGGCGCCACCCATACCGTCCCGGACGACGACGTCACCGCCGCAGGCCCCGACCCGGACCCGGACGACGACATCCCCCGCCGCGAGGGCGGCAGCGGCGGGCACGGTCTCGTCGGAATGCGCGAGCGGGCCGCCGCGCTGCACGGCGACTGCGAGACCGGACCGCTGCCCGGGGGCGGCTTCCGGGTCCACGTACGGTTGCCGCTGGAGACGACGGCGCCCCGGAAGGAGACCCCCGCATGATCCGAGTCGTACTCGCCGACGACCAGGCGCTGTTGCGCAGCGCCTTCCGGGTGCTGGTGGACTCCGAGGCCGACATGGAGGTCGTGGGCGAGGCGGCCGACGGCGACGAGGCCGTGGCGCTGGTGCGCGAGAAGGGCGCCGACGTGGTCCTGATGGACATCCGGATGCCCGGCACCGACGGCCTCGCCGCCACCCGCGCCATCAGCGCCGACCCGGCGCTGGCCGACGTCAAGGTCGTCATCCTCACCACCTTCGAGGTCGACGAGTACGTGGTCGGCTCGCTGCGCGCCGGGGCCTCCGGGTTCCTCGGCAAGGGCGCCGAGCCCGGCGAACTGCTCTCCGCGATCCGCACGGCGGCCAAGGGCGAGGCCCTGCTCTCCCCGGCGGCGACCAAGGGGCTGATAGCCAGATTCCTGGCGCAGGGCGGCAGTGCGGACCCGGACGGCGCCGCTGCCGACAACGGCGCCGCCGCCCGGCTGGAGGCACTCACCGCGCGCGAACGTGAAGTGCTGACCCAGGTGGGCGGCGGGCTCTCCAACGACGAGATCGCCGAACGGCTCGACGTCAGCCCGCTCACCATCAAGACACACGTCAACCGCACCATGGCCAAGCTCGGGGCCCGGGACCGGGCGCAGTTGGTGGTGGCCGCGTACGAGAGCGGACTGGTACGGCCCTTCCGTCCGGAGTGAGGGGCCGGCCCTCCCCGCCGCGTACTGCGGGCGCAGTACGCGGCCGAGGGCAGAAGGGGACCTGCGGCGGAGGGCTCCGGCCGGTTCGTAGGTGAGGGTGTAGGCGGCACCAGGTGTCTGCCCGCGCAGGCGGCACCCGCACGTCCCCCTCACAGAGAGACCCGCTACCCATGTCCTGGCTGTCCCGCCTCAGCCTCCTGCAGCGTGGGCTGATAGGCCTGATGGCGCTGGTCGCCGTCGCCTTCGGCGCCATCGCCGTCCCTCAGCTCAAGCAGCAGCTGCTGCCCTCCATCGACCTGCCCATGGTCTCGGTCATCGCGCCGTACCAGGGCGCGTCCCCCGACGTGGTCGAGAAGCAGGTCGTCGAGCCGCTGGAGGAGAACATCCAGGGCGTCGACGGCATCACCGGCGTCACCTCGACAGCCGGCGAGGGCTCCGCCGTCGTCATGGCCCAGTTCGACTACAGCGACGGCTCCGAGCAGACCGTCGCCGACGTCCAGCAGGCCGTCAACCGGGCTCGCCCCGAGCTGCCCGACGGCGTCGACCCGCAGGTCGTCTCCGGCGGTACCGACGACATCCCCACCGTCGTGCTCGCCGCCTCCGCCGAGGGCAAGGACCAGCAGGCGCTGGCCGACGCGCTGGACACCTCCGTGGTGCCGGTCCTCAAGGACATCGACGGCGTCAGCCAGGTCACCGTCGACGGCGTGCAGGACATGGTCGTCGCCGTCACCCCCGACCCCGAGAAGCTGGCCGCCGCCAAGCTGACCCCCGCCGATCTGACCAAGGCCCTGGAGGCGGGCGGCGCCTCGGTACCCGCCGGGTCCTTCGACGAGGGCGGCAAGTCCAAGACCGTGCAGGTCGGAGACGGCTTCACCTCCCTCGACCAGATCAAGCGGCTGCGGATCCCCGCAAAGGGCGGGTCGGACCCGGTCGGCCTCGGCGAGGTCGCCACCGTCGAGGAGGCCCCCGGCAAGGCCACTTCGCTCACCCGCACCAACGGCGAGCGCAGCCTCTCGATCTCCGTCACCATGGACAACGACGGCAGCGCCGTGGACATCTCCGACACGGTCAAGGACAAGCTGCCCCAACTCCGCGCCGATCTGGGCAAGGGCGCCGAACTGACCGTCGTCGCCGACCAGGGCCCGCAGGTCTCCAAGTCCATCAGCTCGCTGACGACCGAGGGCATGCTCGGCCTCGTCTTCGCCGTCGTGGTCATCCTGGTCTTCCTGCTGTCCCTGCGCTCCACGCTGGTGACCGCGGTCTCCATCCCGCTGTCCGTCGTCCTCACGCTGATCGTGCTGTGGACCCGGGACCTGTCGCTCAACATGCTGACGCTGGGCGCGCTGACCATCGCCATCGGCCGGGTGGTGGACGACTCCATCGTCGTCCTGGAGAACATCAAACGGCACCTGGCCTACGGCAAGGAGCGCACCACCGCGATCCTCGACGCCGTGGGGGAGGTCTCCGGCGCGATCACCTCCTCCACGCTGACCACGGTCGCGGTCTTCCTCCCGATGGCGTTCGTCGGCGGCATGGTCGGCGCCCTGTTCGGCGGCTTCTCGCTCACCATCACCGTCGCCCTGCTGGCCTCCCTGCTGGTGTCGCTGACGGTCGTACCGGTGCTCTCGTACTGGTTCCTGCGCGCGCCGAAGTCCCTGCGCGGGCTCGACCCCGCCGAACAGCGCCGCAAGTCCGAGGAGAAGGAGGCCCACAGCCCGCTGCAGCGGATCTACGTCCCCGTCCTGCGCTTCGCCACCCGCCGCCGCTTCACCAGCCTGCTCATCGCCCTCGCCGTGCTGGTGGGCACCTTCGGCATGGCGCCGCTGCTGAAGACCAACTTCTTCGACCAGGGCGAGACCCAGCAGCTGAGCATCCAGCAGGAGCTGCCGCCCGGCAGCAGCCTGAGCGCCGCCGACAAGCAGGCCAAGAAGGTGGAGAAGATGCTGTCGGGCATCGACGGCGTCGAGGACCACCAGGTCACCGTCGGTTCGGCAGGCCTCATGGCGGCGTTCGGCGGCAGCACGGACGCCAACCAGGCCACCTACCAGGTCAAGCTGAAGGAGTCCGCCGACAGCGACCGGGTCCAGGACGCCGTCGAGGACGGCCTCCACAAGCTCGGCCCGTCCATCGGCGAGACCACCGTCAACGCCGGTGACGGCTTCGGCACCCAGGACCTCAGCGTCGTCGTCAAGGCCGGCGACGAGGACGTACTGAAGAAGGCCTCCGAGCAGGTCCGCGCCAAGGTCGCAGAGCTCGACAATGTCACCGACGTGCAGTCCGACCTGTCGCAGTCCGTACCGCGCATCTCGGTGCGGGCCAAGCCCGAGGCGGCACGCCACGGCCTGTCGGACGCCGCGCTCGGCCAGGCCGTCACCCAGGCGGTCAGCGGCACCAGGTCCGGCAAGGCCATCCTCGACGACACCGAGCGCGACATCGTCGTCCGCTCCGCGCGACCGGCCGAGACCGTCGCCGAACTGAAGAAACTGCCCCTCGGCAAGGCCACGCTGGGCGAGGTCGCCGACGTACGCACCGTCGACGGCCCCGTCCAGCTGACCCGCATCGACGGCGCCCGCGCCGCCACCATCACGGCCAAGCCGACCGGGGACAACACCGGTGCGGTCAGCACCGAGCTCCAGTCCGAGATCGACGGACTGGACCTGCCCAAGGGCGCCACCGCCGAGATCGGCGGGCTCTCCCAGGACCAGGACGAGGCCTTCAGCTCACTCGGCCTGGCCATGCTGGCGGCCATCGCCATCGTCTTCATGCTGCTGGTGGCGACCTTCCGGTCACTGATCCAGCCGCTGATCCTGCTGGTTTCCATCCCCTTCGCCGCCACCGGCGCCCTGGGCCTGCTGGTCGTGACCGGCACCCCGCTGGGCGTCCCGGCCATGATCGGCATGCTGATGCTGATCGGGATCGTGGTGACCAACGCCATCGTGCTGATCGATCTGATCAACCAGTACCGGCGACAGGGGTACGGCGTCATCGACGCCGTCGTCGAAGGCGGCCGGCACCGGCTGCGGCCCATCCTGATGACCGCACTCGCCACGATCTGTGCGCTGACGCCCATGGCGCTCGCCGTCACCGGTGACGGCGGCTTCATCTCCCAGCCGCTGGCGGTCGTCGTCATCGGCGGCCTGATCACGTCCACCTTGCTGACGTTGCTGCTGGTGCCGACGCTCTACACCATGGTGGAGCTCCGCAAAGAACGCCGGGCGCTCCGCGCGGGTTGAGCCGCCTTTCGGGGTTCCCCCGTGAGGGCCGGCGCCCCCCGCCTGTGGGGGCACGCCCCCTTGCGTTTTCGGCTGCCGCCGAGGGGTCGTGTCGGGGGGCTCTGCCCCCCGACGGCCCCCCGCTAGGTGGGCTTCGCCCCCCTAGAACCCCCCTGCCGCAACCAGGCAAGCCATTGCCTTACATGGAATCCGCCCGTGCGTTACTGCCCCCGATGAAACAGCCATTGACGTACGTGAAG
>NZ_JAGPXJ010000030.1:0-79893 GCF_018070605.1 Streptomyces sp. B15 | reverse complement strand
TCGACACTCGTCGACAGGCCGGGGTATCAACATATCTGGCGTTGACTTTTGGCACGCTGTTGAGTTCTCAAGGAACGGACGCTTCCTTCGAAACCATCTCACCGGTTTCTCCGGACGTTTGCCCTTTGCTCCTTCCCAAGCCTACCACCGTGATTTCGGTGGTCCGAAACCGTTCCGCGGCGAAGCGCGACGGATCGCAAACCGAAATCGGTAGGTCTTGGGAGGTGCTGCCGACACCCTCGGTGCCCGGCAGGCATACGACGGTACAGCGGCCCGCGCAGCAGAGGCAAATCGGTTCTGCGCAGCGGCAGCCGGCCGCCCGCACTCGGACCGTCGCAACACTGCGCCGACGAGGTGCGACGCCGGGTAGCGGTGCGGTCGCGCCTCTTGCGGAATCAGCTGTTCCTATGACTTACGCTTCTGCACGGTGCGCCGTCCTGGACAGGTAGCGACGGCGGCTGATCGAGACTCCGCCCCTGGGAGGTCCCATGACCACCGTGTCGTCCCCGCTGACCGGACGCGCCATCGGCTTGGCCGCCGTACCGGATCCGGTGTTCTCCGGTGCGATGGTGGGCCCCGGTACAGCCGTCGACCCCGTGCGGGAGCGCACGGAGGCCGTGGCTCCCGTCGACGGAATCGTCGTCTCGCTGCACCCGCACGCGTTCGTGGTGGTGGACTCCGAGGGGCACGGGGTGCTCACGCATCTGGGGATCGACACCGTGCAGCTGAACGGGGAGGGATTCGAGCTGCTGGCCGCCAAGGGGGACACCGTCACCCGTGGGCAGCCCGTGGTGCGCTGGGACCCGGCGGCCGTGGAGGAGAAGGGGAAGTCCCCCATCTCTCCGGTCATCGCCCTGGAGGCCACCGCTGAAGCGCTCGGTGACGTGCTGGAGGACGGTGACGTCGAGCGCGGACAGGCGCTCTTCGGCTGGAGCTGACGTACGGGCCCGGCCCCTTTCCCTTGTCATCCTCCACGCGTCACCGGGAGTCCCCTCCTGCGCGTGCGCGGGCCGGGCAGAAACGACTGCGGTGGTCTGAGGCCGCCGCCGAGCGGAGACGGGTGAGATGGACACAACGCTTCGAGGCGTGGGCGTGAGCCACGGGGTGGCGATCGGCGAGGCGCGGCACATGGGCACGGCCGTGCTGGAGCCCCCGGCCAAGCAGATCGCCGCCGATGAGGCGCCGCGTGAGCAGCAGCGGGCGCGGCAGGCCGTGGAGGCCGTCGCCGCCGACCTGGTCGCCCGGGGAAATCTCGCCGGCGGCGAGGCGCAGGCCGTCCTGGAGGCACAGGCCATGATGGCCCAGGACCCCGAGCTGATGGCCGACGTGGAGCGGCGGATCACCGTGGGCAGTACTGCTGAACGCGCGGTCTACGACGCGTTCGCCGCCTATCGTGCGCTGCTGGCCCAGGCGGGCGACTACCTGGCGGGCCGGGTGGCGGACCTGGACGATGTGCGGAACCGTATCGTCGCCCGGCTGCTGGGCGTCCCGATGCCGGGCGTGCCGGACAGCGACCGGCCGTACGTCCTGATCGCGCGGGATCTGGCGCCGGCTGACACGGCCCTGCTCGACCCGGCGCTGGTGCTGGGGTTCGTGACCGAGGAGGGCGGGCCGACCAGCCACAGCGCGATCCTCGCGCGGGCGCTGGGTGTGCCTGCCGTGGTGGCGCTGCCGGGCGCGGGTGAGCTGGCCGAGGGCACGGTCGTCGCGGTGGACGGCAGCACCGGCGAGGTCATGGTGAACCCGACGGACGCGGAGCGGGAGGAGCTGACGCGGGCCGCCGAGGAACGGAAGGCGGCCGTGGAGGCGGCCAACGGCCCGGGGGCGACTTCGGACGGGCACAAGGTGCCGCTACTGGCCAATGTGGGCGGTCCCGGTGATGTGCCGGCTGCTGTGGAGGCCGGCGCGGAGGGCGTGGGGCTGTTCCGTACGGAGTTCCTGTTCCTGGACGACAGCGAGCGGGCGCCGTCGGAGGAGAAGCAGGTCGAGGCGTACCGGCAGGTTCTGGAGGCGTTCCCCGAGGGGCGGGTCGTGGTGCGCGTGCTGGACGCGGGCGCCGACAAGCCGCTGAGCTTCCTGACCCCCGCCGACGAGCCGAACCCCGCGCTGGGTGTGCGTGGGCTGCGGACGCTGCTGGACCATCCCGAGGTGCTGCAGGGGCAGCTGCGGGCGCTGGCGAAGGCCGCCGAGGGGCTGCCGGTCTACCTCGAGGTCATGGCGCCGATGGTGGCGGACAGGACGGACGCGCGGGCGTTCGCCGACGCCTGCCGGGAGGCGGGGCTGAGCGCCAAGTTCGGCGCGATGGTGGAGATCCCGTCGGCTGCGCTGCGGGCGCGTTCGGTGCTGCAGGAGGTGGAGTTCCTGTCGTTGGGCACCAACGATCTGGCGCAGTACACCTTCGCCGCAGACCGGCAGGTCGGGGCCGTCTCCCGGCTGCAGGACCCCTGGCAGCCGGCGCTGCTGGACCTGGTGGCGATCTCGGCGGAGGCCGCGCAGGCGGAGGGCAAGAGCTGCGGCGTCTGCGGCGAGGCGGCCTCCGACCCGCTGCTGGCGTGTGTGCTGGCGGGGCTGGGTGTGACGAGCCTGTCGATGGGTGCCTCGGCGATCCCGTTCGTCAGGGCGCAGCTCGCGAAGCACACGCTGGCCCAGTGCGAGCGTGCGGCAGCTGCCGCACGGGCGGCCGACAGCGGTCCGGACGCGCGTGCCGCGGCGCAGGCGGTGCTGTCCGGGGAGTGATCCGGCCGGTCCACTGAAGCGGTGAGGGCCGCTCCGCTGCTGCGGGGCGGCCCTCATGGCGTGCCGGGGGTCAGGGCGTACGGGGGTGTCAGGAGCTGCGTTCGCGGGCGATCTTCGCGTAGAAGCGGAGGAGTTCGGCGTCGTCGACGGAGCCGGGGTTGACGGCCTTCTCCATGGCGGTGCCCTGGAGGAGCCGTTTGACGGGTACTTCCAGGCGCTTGCCGGTGAGGGTGTGCGGCACGGCGGGGATCTCGATGATCTCGTCGGGCACGTGGCGGGGCGAGAGGCTGTGCCGGATGGTCTGCTTGACGCGGTCGCGCAGTGCGTCGTCGAGGACGGCGCCTTCAGCGAGGTGGACGAAGAGCGGCATCCAGTAGCCGCCGTCGGGTTGTTCGACGCCGATGACGAGGGATTCGCGGATCTCGGGAAGGCGCTCGACCGCCTCGTAGATGTCGGCGGAGCCCATCCGGACGCCTTGGCGGTTGAGGGTGGAGTCGGAGCGGCCGTGGATGACGACGGTGTTGCGGCTGGTGAGGGTGATCCAGTCGCCGTGCCGCCAGACGCCGGGATACATGTCGAAGTAGCTGTCGTGGTAGCGGGAGCCGTCGGGGTCGTTCCAGAAGTGGACGGGCATGGAGGGCATGGGCTGGGTGACGACCAGTTCGCCGACCTCGTCCACCAGTGGCCGGCCGTGCGGGTCCCAGGCGGCGAGGTCGGTGGCCAGGGACGGGGCTTGGAGTTCGCCCGTGTGGACGGGGAGTGTGGGCACGGCGCCGGCGAAGCAGCTGCACACGTCGGTGCCGCCGCTGACGGAGGCGATCCACATGTCGGGCGAGACCTCGTCGTGGATCCAGCGGAATCCGTCGGGCGGCAGCGGGGAGCCGGTGGTGGCGACGCACTTCACCCGGCTGAGGTCGAAGTCGCGGCCCGGGTGGACGTCGGCCTTGCGGCAGGCCATGACGTAGGCGGCGGAGGTGCCGTAGATCGTCGTACCGGTGCGTTCGACGACGCGCCACTGCGCTGCCGTGTCGGGGTAGCCGGGGCTGCCGTCGTAGGTCACGACCGTGGCGCCGGTCAGCAGGCCGGAGACCAGCAGGTTCCACATCATCCAGCCGGTGGAGGTGAACCAGAAGAAGCGGTCGCCGGGGCCCATGTCGTTGTGCAGGGTGAGCTGTTTGAGGTGTTCGACCAGGATGCCGCCCTGGGACTGGACGATGGCCTTGGGCAGTCCTGTGGTGCCGGAGGAGTACAGGACCCACAGCGGGTGGTCGAAGGGCACCTGTTCGTAGTGGGGTTCGGCGTCCAGCGTGGTCAGGTCCGCCCACTCCAGCGCACCTTCGGGTGCGGGGGTGTTCAGCAGTGGTACATGGACGACGGCGCGGAGGGTGGGCAGGGAGGCGCGGAGTTCGGCGACGGTCTCGCGGCGGTCGTGCTCCTTGCCCCCGTAGCGGTAGCCGTCGACGGTGAACAGGACGACGGGCTCGACCTGCTGGAAGCGGTCCAGGACACTGCGGGCCCCGAAGTCGGGTGCGCAGGAGGTCCATACGCCGCCGACGGCCGCGGTCGCCAGCAGTGCGACGGCGGCCTGCGGGATGTTGGGCAGATAGCCGCTGACGCGGTCGCCGGGGCGGACGCCGAGGCGGCGCAGCTCCTGGGCGAGGGAGGCGACCTGGGCGCGCAGTTCCCTCCAGCTGACGGGGGTGGGCTCGTGCGTCTCGTCGACGTGCAGGAGGGCGGGTCCGGCGGCGCGTGCCGGGTCGTCGGCCGGGCGCAGTGCGTGCTCGGCGTAGTTGAGGGTGGCGCCGGGGAACCAGCGGGCGCCGGGCATCCGCGCGTCGGCGAGAACGGTCTCGTACGGGGTGCTGAAGCGGATGCCGGCCCATTCGGCGAAGGCGCCCCAGAAAGTCGACAGCTGCTCGGTGGACCAGCGGTGCAGCGCGGCGTACGAGGCGACGGGGTCGGCCGGGTCGGGGGCCGGGGCTCCGTGGTGGCGGGCCGCCCAGTCCTGGAAGCGGGTGATGCGGGCCGCGGGGAAGTCGCCGGGGTCGGGCCGCCACAGCGCCTCGGGGTGCGAGGACTGGGAAGGTTGCGAGGTGTGGGCGGTCCTGTCGCTGTGCGCTGCGGTCATGGCGGCTCCCTGGCGTCCTGTACGCGTCGTCGCGTCCCTTCGCGCGGGACGATGCCATGTGATCATTCGTTGTGCCAGGGCAGGAGTCACACATCACGGCTGTGAGGAGTGTGCGCGGCCCCCAACCGATGGGGTGACCGCCGGGTGAACGGCCGTTGAACAGCCCTGACGTGGACGGTCGCCGGTGGCAGGCTGAGCAGCATGGACGGGCGGGGCCTGGTGCGGTCGGTGACGGTTGTCGGTTTGGGGCAGGGGATGCGGGCGCGGGCGCTGCGTGCGGCGTGGCGCAGACGGCGGGCGGACGCGGTCGGGCTGCCCCGGCAGCGCGCGGAGCGGGCCCGTACGCCGGGTGAGGCGGCGGGTGCGGAGCCGGGGCCCGGGGGTGGGAGGGTACGGTTCGCGCGCTCGGTGCTGGAAGTGCGGGTGACGGTGGGCGGCGCGGTGTTCCTGGGGTGGGACGGTGCCCTGCCGGAGCCGTCGTACGCGCTGGCGGGCGCGGGGCCCGAGGCCGATCCGCGGGCCCGGCTGGAGCCGGACAAGGACGGCGGCTGGCGGGTGGTCTCGGAGCGGATGTTGCTGGCGGTCTCCCGGCGCGGGGCCGTCGAGATGCGGACCCCGGGCGGCGCGCTGCTGCGCAGGGACCAGCCGCCCCGCTGGTGGGAGGGCGCGACCGCGGTTGCGGCCGAGGGCCCCGCGGGTGGTGCGGAGGGGCCGGAGGCCGGGGCCGGGCCGCGGTGGATGCAGCGATCGGAACTCCCGCCGGACGCTCGGTTCTTCGGGCTGGGCGGCAGGGCCGTGGGGCCCCGGCTGCGGGCAGGCGCCTATCGGCTGTGGAACACCGCGGCGGGTCCGGTCGGTCCGGGTGCCGATCCGCTGTCGGTCACCATGCCGGTGCTGGTGAGCGTGGCGGACGCCGGCACGCTGCTCGTCTTCCACGACAACTCCTGGGACGGTTCGGTGACCGTTCGCGACGGCGCGGAGGGGCGGGGCTCGGGCCACGACCGGCCCGCGCGGTGCGAGGTGCGGTTGAGCGGCGGTCCGATGCGGTACTGGGTGGTGGCGGGCGCGCCCTCCCGGGTGCTGCACGGCTGGGCCGCGCTGACCGGCGCTCCTGCCGTGCCGCCACGCTGGGCGCTGGGCCACCAGCATCTGCGCCGGGGGGCCGACGGGGAGTCGGAGGTGCGGCGGGTGGTGGACGGCCACCGTGAGCACGGCCTGCCGTTGAGCGCACTGCATCTGGAATCCGCTTGTCTGCCGGATCCCGGCCGTACGGGGGACGCGGCCGGTTTCCCGGCGCTGCCGCCACTGGTGGGCCGGATGCGGGAGGCCGGGGTGCGGTTGGTGTCGGGGGTGGAGCCGGGGGTGCGGGCGGAGCCGGGCCGCCCGGTGTACGACAGCGGCAGTGCGGCCGACCTGTTCGTACGGGACACGCGGGAGCGCACGGTGCTGGGCGGTGGGACCCGCGGTGACGTGGTCTTTCCCGACTTCACCGATCGGCGGGCACGCAAGTGGTGGGGCGCGCTGTACGCGGAACCGCTGGAGCAGGGCTTCGCCGGGGTGTGGCACACCGGGGACGAGCCGCTGTCACTGTGCGCGTTCGGCGACCGCACGCTGCCGCGCTCGGCGCGGCATGCGCTGGAGGGCCGGGGCGGGGACCACCGCGAGGGGCACAACGTCTACGCGCTGACGATGGCCGAGGCCGGCTACGCGGGGCTGCGGGAGCTGCGGCCCGGTGAGCGTCCGTTCGTGCTCTCCCGCGCGGGGTGGGCGGGGATGCAGCGGTACGGCGGCAGCGGCGGCGCCGAGCTGGAGACCGGCTGGGCGGGGCTGCGGGCCACGCTGTCGCTGGTGCTGGGCCTGGGGCTGTGCGGGGTGCCGTACGCGGGGCCGGATGTGGGCGGTCGCAGCGGGCGCCCCTCTGCCGAGCTGTATCTGCGGTGGCTCCAGTTGGCGGCGTACCTGCCGCTGTTCCGCACGCACACCCGCGCGCACGCGCCCGGGCCCGGCGCGCCGTGGGAGTTCGGCGAGGAGGTGCTGGAGCATGCCCGCGCCGCCCTGGCGGAGCGGGAGCGGCTGCTGCCGTATCTGATGACGCTGGCTCAGCTGGCGCACCGGACGGGTGCCCCCTATGTGCGGCCGGTGTGGTGGCAGCATCCGCGGGACCGGGCGCTGCGGGACTGCGAGGACGCGTTCCTGCTGGGTGACGCGCTGCTTGTCGCGCCGGTGCTGGAGCCCGGGGTGCGGTCGCGTCCGGTGCGGCTGCCGGCGGGCCGCTGGTACGACACTCGTACCGGACACGGCCACCAGGGTCCGGCGACGGTGCGGGTGGCGGCGCCGCTGGGGCGGTTGCCGGTGCTGGCGCGTGCGGGCTCCGCGGTACCGGTTCGGGGCGCCGACAGGCAGCCGGAGCTGGAGGTGTGGCCGCCGGCGCCGGGGCGTACCGGGGGCGGGCTGCTGATCCCCGACCCGGGTGAGGGGTGGGAGCGGCCGGCCGCGGAGCGGTTCCCGGTCCGCGGGGCCGACGACGGTTCCGTGGTGGTGGAGCGGGACGGTGGTGGCGCGGTGGGGTACCGGGTGCGGGTGCGGCAGCCCGTCGACCCGCCGGCCCGCCGGGACCGGACCGCTGGTCCTGGCCGCTGAGCCGGGCCCGGCGGGCGCGCCGCCGGTCAGTTCTTGCGGCCGACTCCCCCGTAGGCGGCGACCTCGGGCGGTTCGCCGAACGGGAGCGCCTCGGGGCGCCAGTGCGGGATGGAGACGATGCCGGGCTCCAGCAGCTCCAGCCCCTCGAAGAAGGCCGCCATCTGCTCCGGGGTGCGCGGGGTGTAGGGCACGGCACCGCTGCGCTGGTTGAACCGGCGGATGGCCTCGACGTAGGCGGGGTCCGTGGTGCTGCCGTCGTTGAAGCCGAGGTAGCTCCCGGGCGGCAGCGCGTCCAGCAGTTCGCGGGTCACGGCACGGGCCTCGTCGTGGTCGCCGACCAGACCGAGCACCCCCATCAGCATCAGTCCGACGGGCTGGCCGAAGTCGAGGGTCTCGGCGGCCTCCGCGAGGATGCGCGCCGGGTCGCGTACGTCCGCGTGCAGATAGCTGGTCGCGCCCTCGGGGGTGCTGGTGAGCAGGGCCTGGGCGTGTGCGAGGACGAGCGGGTCGTTGTCGACGTAGACGATGCGGCACTCCGGTGCCACCCGCTGGGCGATCTCGTGCGTGTTGTCGACGGTGGGCAGGCCGGTGCCGATGTCGAGGAACTGCCGGATGCCCGCCTCACCCGCGAGATGGCGTACGACGCGGCCGATGAAGGCGCGTGAATGGCGGGTTATGTCGACCATCCCGGGGAAGACCTCGCAGACCTTGTCGCCTGCTTCGCGGTCGACGGCGTAGTGGTCCTTGCCGCCGAGGAGGTAGTTCCAGATCCGCGCGGAGTGCGGGACCGTGGTGTCGATCTGGCTCGCGAGCTGCTGCGCCCGCCCGATGCGGTCCGTCATGGCTGACTCCCCTGGTCGACTGGTGTGGCTGGGCTGGTGGCTGTGGTGCGGATGGTACGGGTGGCGGCGGCTCGGCCTGCTCGACCTGTCGACTCAACCTAGCGCCAAAGGCACGGCCACTGGAGCCACATGCGGGCTTTCGCCCGGTGGCTCCAGTGGCGGGCGGCCTCGGCGGCGGACGGGCTCGCCGCGCGGCCTCAGGAGCGCGGCCTCAACGGGGCGGGGTCAGCGGCGCGGGGTCAGCGAGTGGCGGGAGACGGGGAAGTCGAAGTAGGTGTCCGGGAAGGTCTCCGGCTTGTGGGTGAAGTGCCACCACTCCTCGGGAAGGTTGGTGAAGCCCTGCCGCTCCAGTGTGGTCTTCAGCAGCTGTCGGTTGGCACGCTGCTCCTCGGTGATACGGGGATCGTCGGTGTGCGAGAGGGTGTCGAAGCAGTCGAAGCCGGTGCCCATGTCCACGGAGTTGTCCGGGAACCGCTCGTCCTGGGGTGCGTGGCACGGCACCAGCGGCTCGCCGGGGCGGTAAGGGCGGGTGGGCTTGGCGGGCAGCTCGACGACGGTGATGTCGACGGTACTGCCACGGCTGTGCCCGGACTTCTCCGCGATGTAGCCGTCCTCGAAGAGCCGGTTCTTCTCGACGCGGGGGTAGAACTCGGGCTTCATCTTCTCGTCGTCCAGGTCCTTGGCCCAGCGTACGAAGTGGTCGACGGCGCGCTGCGGGCGGTAGCAGTCGTAGACCTTGAGGGTGTACCCCCGCCTCAGGAGGGATCGCTGGGCCCTGGCGAGCGCCTTGGCGGTGTCCTCGGTGACGATGCACATCGGCCGGCGGTAGCCGTCGATGCGCTCGCCGACGAAGTTGTGCTCGGTGAAGTAGCGGATGTCCTGCCGGATGGTCGGGGCGACGTCGCGGAGCGCGACGAATTCCTCGGGCGCCTTGGACTCGTGGCCCTGCCCGGATGCCGCCCGGGCCGCCGGGGATGCCGCCTGGGCCGCGGGGGCGGGGGCGACGACGAGCGCGAGGAGGACGGCGGCTGCGGCGAGCGGGGCTCGGGATGCGGTGCGGATGCGTCTCATGCCCCTCTCCTCTATCAGGGGTTCCCTCTCTTCCACCAGAGAACGAGCCGCCCGTGCGAGAGACCGGCGCTGTACGGGAGAGGCCGGGACCGGGCCGCGAGAACCGGGAACCGGAGAAGAGGAGAAGGCCGGAGAAGACCGGAGACGAGGAGAAGGAGAAAAGCAGAAAAGGGGAGAACGGTGGCTCGGGGCCACCCCCGTCGGTCCCGTGCCACCGTTCTCGTTGTGTGTGGACGCCGGTCCCCCGGGGGCGGTTCGCATGATCGGCGGGACGTACGGGGACGTGAGGATCTGGTGACACCCCGGTGACAGTCGCGACAGGAGCGTCGCACTGGAGGTGCGAGCGTCCGGTTGTGCGCCCGGCCTTGACTGCCTCTCAGCTGGGCTGAACACTGCCGTCACGCTCATCGCGGACGCCGCCGTCGTGCCGGGTGGAGCCGCCGATCGGCGGGGCCTTCGTGCTCCGATCGGCGGGGCTTCGGCGTGCTGCTCCGCAAGGCCGCATTCTGATCGTGACGTCCGAACGCACCTATCGAGGGGTCGTCAAACCATGACGGACAAGTACGTCGCTGCCATCGACCAGGGCACCACCTCCAGCCGCTGCATCGTCTTCGACCAGCAGGGCGGGATCGTCGCCGTCGACCAGCAGGAGCATCGCCAGATCTTCCCGAAACCCGGCTGGGTCGAGCATGACGCCGACGAGATCTGGACCAAGGTCCAGGCCGTGGTCGGCGGCGCGTTGGAGCGGGCGGGGCTGCGGGCCGACCAGCTCAGCGCCATCGGTATCACCAACCAGCGTGAGACGACGGTGCTGTGGGACCGGGCGACGGGCCAACCGGTGCACAACGCCATCGTCTGGCAGGACACCCGCACCTCGGCGCTCTGCACGGAGCTGGGCGGCGAGGTGGGCCAGGACCGCTTCCGGGACCGCACGGGCCTGCCATTGGCCAGCTATTTCGCCGGTCCCAAGGTGGCCTGGCTGCTGGACAACGTACCCGGGCTGCGGGAGCGCGCGGTCAACGGCGAGATCGCGTTCGGCACCATCGACTCCTGGCTGATCTGGAACCTGACCGGCGGCACCGACGGCGGCCGGCACGTCACCGACGTCACCAATGCCTCGCGCACCATGCTGATGAACCTGGAGGCGCAGGAGTGGGACCAGTCGGTGCTGGACGCGATGAACGTGCCCGCCGCCGTGCTGCCGGAGATCAGGTCCTCCTCGGAGGTGTACGGCACGGCAGTCGGGCAGCTCGCGGGTGTGCCGGTGGCCTCGGCGCTCGGTGACCAGCAGGCAGCCGTCTTCGGCCAGACGTGCTACGGGGTCGGTGAGGCCAAGAACACCTACGGCACCGGCTCCTTCCTGCTGCTGAACACCGGCAACCGGCCCGTGCCCAGCAAGCACGGGCTGGTGACCACGATGGGCTACCGGCTGGGCGACGAGGCGCCCGTCTACTGCCTGGAGGGCTCGATCGCCATCACCGGCGCGCTGGTGCAGTGGTTCCGCGACCAGCTGGGCTTCATCAACGATGCCTCGGAGATCGAGGCGCTGGCCGCCAGTGTGGAGGACAACGGCGGGGCCTATATCGTGCCCGCGTTCTCCGGGCTCTTCGCGCCGTACTGGCGTTCGGACGCACGCGGTGTCATCGCCGGACTGACCCGGTATGTGACCAAGGCGCATCTGGCCCGCGCCGTGCTGGAGGCGACCAGCTGGCAGACCCGCGAGGTCGTCGACGCGATGTACCAGGACAGCGGGGTGGAGATCACCACGCTGAAGGTGGACGGCGGTATGACGGCGAACAGCCTGCTGATGCAGCACCAGGCCGATGTGCTCGGCGTACCGGTGATCCGTCCCGTGGTCGCCGAGACGACGTGTCTGGGTGCCGCGTACGCCGCCGGCCTGGCCACCGGAGTCTGGTCCGACCTGGACGAGCTGCGTGCCCACTGGAAGCGGGACGCCGAGTGGACCCCGTCGATGAGCGCGGAGGAACGCGACCGCGAGTACGCCAACTGGCACAAGGCGGTCGAACGCAGTTTCGGGTGGGAGAAGTCGGACTGAGCCGGCAGCACCGAGGCGGAAGCGGGCGCCCCGTCACCTGTCGGC
The DNA here is from genome assembly GCF_018070605.1 of Streptomyces sp. B15. Classification (NCBI taxonomy): domain Bacteria; kingdom Bacillati; phylum Actinomycetota; class Actinomycetes; order Kitasatosporales; family Streptomycetaceae; genus Streptomyces; species Streptomyces sp. B15. The sequence goes on along the minus strand of NZ_JAGPXJ010000030.1, from coordinate 68,375 downwards.
AGGCGCCCGCTCAGCGGTGTGCATGGCGTGCTCGACCACCGAGATGAGCACGTCCCGCGCGGACTCGCGCTGCCGCGCGTCGCACAGCAGGACCGGAATGCCCCCGTCGAGATCGAGCGCCTCGCGGACGGTCTCGACGGGATAGCGCTCGGCGTCGTCGAAGCAGTTGACCGCCACGGTGAAGGGAATGCCGCGCCGCTCGAAGTAGTCGATCGCGGCGAAGCTGTTCTCCAGTCGCCTGGTGTCCGCGAGCACCACGGCACCGAGCGCTCCCGTGGCCAGTTCGTCCCACAGGAACCAGAACCGGTCCTGGCCCGGGGTGCCGAACAGATACAGCACCAGTCCGTCGTTGATGGTGATGCGGCCGAAGTCCATGGCGACGGTGGTCGTGGATTTGGCCTCCACGCCCGCGATGCTGTCCACGGGACGGCTGGCCTCGGTCAGCACCTCCTCGGTGCGCAGCGGTCTGATCTCGCTGACCGCCCCCACCAGGGTGGTCTTGCCGACACCGAAGCCGCCGGCCACCAGGATCTTCAGCGTGACCGGTTCGGCAGGGGCCGGCCTGTCGCCTCGCTTAGAGCGCCCGAAGACCATTGATCACCTCTCTGAGGATGCTCTCGTCCGGCAGCTCCGCCGGAGGGACGGGGCGGGTGACGCGCACCAGTTCGGCTTCCACCAGGTCGCCGATCAGAACGCGCACCACCCCCACGGGAAGGTCGAGCTCCGCGGCGACGTCCGCCACCGAGAGCGGGGAGCGGCGGCAGAGCGCGACGATGTCGAGGTGCTCGGGCACGAGCGAGTGGTCGGCCAGGAGCTTGTCCTCCTGGTGCGGCGGGAGCTCGCCCCCGGCGGCGGAGCCGGGTTCCGGCTCCGCCGCGCCCAGGTCCTCGGCGACGACGAGGGCGATGAGGTCGAGCTGTGCGCCCTCGGCACCGCTGCGGGTGCGGCCACGGGTCATCGCGTACGGCCGCACCACGGGTCCCGCCGCGTCATCGAACCAGTGGTTCGTCATGGCCAGCCCCGCCCTCTCGCTCCCTCGTCCTCTCGACCTGTCGTACCCCGTCGTGCGATCAGTTGGCCCCGGCGGGGTCGCCCCCGGCCGGTGTGCTGCGCGTCGGTGTGCCCAGATGCGCCCCGACGCGCTTGACCAGGAGCGTCATCTCGTAGGCGACCTGGCCGACATCGGCGTCGGCGTCGGCGAGGACGGCCAGGCAGCTGCCGTCCCCTGCCGCGGTCACGAAGAGAAACGCTTCTTCCAGTTCCACCACGGTCTGCCGTACACCCCCGGCCCCGAAGTGGCGGCCGACGCCCTTGGCGAGGCTGTGGAACCCGGAGGCGACGGCTGCGAGGTGCTCGCTGTCCTCGCGGGTGAGTCCCTCCGAGGCGCCCCTGGCGAGGCCGTCCCCGGAGAGTACGAGCGCCTTGCGGATGCTCCCGACGCGCTGGACCAGCTCGTCGAGGAGCCAGTTGAGCTCGCCGCTTCCAGCGTTGTGCGATGCGGCGTTCGGTGCGGTCATCGACCGTCCCCTCCCGGTGTTGTTCCTGGTGCTGACTCCCCCGACTCGTGCGGCTGTTCGCTCTCGCGTCTGCCGCGTTCCCAGCCGCGCTGGAGGGAGGCCATCTTGCTGCGCACTTCGTCGGCGTCGCGATCGGCGACATCCGGCGAGCTGGAGTCCTGGGTGCCCGTCCGTGACTGCGGCATGCGGGTGTCGACCGTCGGCGCGTCCGCCTTGAGTTGCGGCGCGAGGTTGGCCTGGCGCACCCGGCGCGGCAGGCCGCCACCGCGGTCCGGCACCGGGTCGGGCCGTGCCGCTCCGGTGGCGGCTTCGTGCCCCGGGGCGGCATCGGCGGCGCCCTCCGGCCCGGCACCGGGCTCCGCCTCGGTGCGTGCGTCCGTACGGGGCTTCTTGCGGCGGGGCAACGGCGCGGGGCCGCTGCCGCTCGGGCGGTCACCGGGGGCCTGGTGATCGGGGTCGACGGTGCGCCCGTTGTCGGAGACCAGCACCGGAGCGCCGGGCCGCCTACGGGGCAGCGGTGTCGGTCCGCCGGGGGCCGACCCGCTCCCGGCGCCGGACCCGGAGCCGGTGCCCGGCTCGGCGCGGGCGTCGTCCGCGCGGCCGGCGGGCGGTGCCTCGTCCCGCGTCTGGTGGTGCTGCTCGCCCGCCGGGGCGACCGAGGCGGACGTGGTACCGCGCTCGCGCCTGTGAGGGCTGCCGCGCCTCTCCCGGTGGGTGGTGGCCTCCTCCTCCACCGGTGCCTCCAGCTCCACGGGCCCGTCCAGCGGCCGACCGGGCTCCCCCGCCTCCAGGGCGGTGCGGCCGGGCGCGCGCCGGTCGTCGTCCCTGCCCGGGGTCTCGGTCAGGACGGCACCGGGGATGAGCACGACGGCGGTGGTGCCGCCGTAGGGCGAGGGCTGGAGCGAGACGCGGACGCCCTGGCGCTGGGCGAGCCGGGAGACGACGAACAGGCCGAGCCGATCGGTGTCGGACAGTTCGAACTCGGGTGTCTCGGCCAGCCGCAGGTTGGCATCGAGCATCGCGTCGGCCGTCATGCCCAGGCCGCGGTCGTGGATCTCCAGGGTGAAGCCGTTGGCCACGCGCTCCCCCAGCACCTGCACCGCGGTGTGCGGCGGGGAGAAGACCGTGGCGTTCTCCAGGAGTTCGGCTATCAGATGGGTCAGGTCGGCGACCGCGCTGCCGTCGACGGCGAGCCTGGGCAGCCTGCGCACCTCGATCCGCTCGTAGTCCTCGACCTCGGCGACGGCGGCCCGTACGACGTCCATCAGCTGGACGGGCTTGCGCCACTGCCGGGAGGGCGCGGCGCCGGAGAGGATGACCAGCCCCTCCGCGTGGCGGCGCATCCGGGTGGTGAGGTGGTCGAGCTTGAACAGGTCGGCGAGTTCGTCCGCGTCCTCGGTACGGCGCTCCATGACGTCGAGGAGGGTGAGCTGGCGGTGCAGCAGCACCTGGTTACGACGGGCGAGGTTGACGAAGACCTCGGAGACGCCGCGGCGCATGTCGGCCTGTTTGACGGCGGCTTCGACGGCGGCCCGCTGAAGGGTGTCGAGGGCTTGGCCGACCTGGCCCATCTCGTCGGAGGGGTACTCCAGACGGGGCGACTCGGTGTCGACGTCGACCTTGTCGCCCGCGGCGAGCCGGCGCATCACGCTGGGCAGCCGCACGTCCGCCGACTCGTTGGCCTCCTTGCGCAGCGTGTTCAGGTCGCGGACGAGGCTGCGGCCGACCCGGATGGAGATGACGAGGGAGGCGAGTACCGCCAGGAAGCCGAGCACGCCCGCGGCTGCGGCCTGTATGAGCACCCGGGTGGCGACGGGGTCGACGCGCTCGTGGTACCGCTGATGGGCCTGCTTGCCCATCTTGTGCAGGTCGTCGAGGGCGGTGGTGATGGCCGAGCGCCAGCGTTCCTCGCCGACCGGCCCCTCGGTGGTGCGCGGCCCGGCGGCGATGACGGCGTCCTCATAGCTGCGCAGGGTGCGTCCGTCGCTGCCGTTCCAGTAGTTCTCGAACAGCTGCCGGTCCTCGGCGGGCAGTGCGGGCAGGTTGGTCTCGTAGGAGATGTTGCGCTCGGCGACACGGTCGGAGAGCGCGCGCTGGTCCCCGCGGGTGAACTGGCCGGCGGCGTAGGCGGCGGCCATCAGGGCGTCCTCCCGGGAGAGGTACTCACTGGCGCGGTTCACGCCGATGAGGGCACGGCCCTGCTTCTCCAGGTCGATGTCGTCGACGGCGCTGAGCGAGTTGACCAGCGCGTAGGCGGAATCCACGAGTTCGTTGTACGCCTGGAAGGCGCCGCCCCGGGTGATGGTGTTCCGCTCGACACGGGAACGCAGCGCCTTCAACCCCTCCGCGGCTTCGAGGAAGTCGTCCAGCCGCGCCTCGGAGTCGTCGCCGAGGTCGGAGCGCAGGCTGCTGTCGTCGGCGTTGCGGCGCACCACGGCGAACTTCCGGTCGGTGGCGCGCTGAAGCTTGCGCAGCTTCGTCAGCCCGCTCGACCCGTCGGGATCGGCGACCCGGACCATGATCTCCCGGCGCTCCCGCTGGAGCGCCGCGGTCGCGTCCTCGGCCGGTTCGCCGATCTTGTGGGTCACCTCGTCCAGCCGCAGCAGGCTGTTCGCCTCGGAGGCGGTGATGTACGTCGCGAAGCCCCAGATGGACAGCAGGGAGACCAGCGGCACCAACAGCAGCACCACGATCTTCCGGCGGATGGACTTCCCGCGAAAGCGCATGGCCTCCCCTACGTCTTCCCCAGCGCATGGGGGCCTAGTACCGACAGCAAGCGGCGCGAGCTTACTACTGAGGCGCTGGCAACTCGTAGGTACGTTTGAGCGTCCGAACAGGCAATCCAGGGTGCCTCATCCTGAGTTGTCCGTCGATGCCCCGCTGGACGTTCGAAGTCTGTGGCACAGCCCACGTTTGCGGAACCGTGCGAGGATCGTGGGTAGTGAAGGGGGAGTGAAAAGGATGTATGCGAAGCCCCGTCTGCCCGACCCGGTACGGGCGGCGGCGGTGCGAGCAGTGATCATCGCGGCGCTGACGCTGGTGCAGCTCATGGTCGCGTTCTTCTGCTCGATGGCCGCCGTATGGCTGGCTTTTCCGATGGTGCTGTCCACCATCGGCAGCACCGTCGTGGCGACGTGGGCGGTGCTCGACGTGTGGATCACTCGCCAGGTGTGGATTCAGCGGCACGGGGTCGTCTCCGAGCCCAGCAGCGCGGCCAGACGGCGGGCGTTGGCCGACCGCCACCCCGCGCCGCGTACCGGCGCGGAGCTCGGCGGCGCGCACGCGCCCAGCGCCGACCGCGACGTCAGGACTGCGGCAGATGCGCCCCGTCCGGCGCGTCGCCCGGCGGATGAGGGGCGGGCACGTCCGGCCGGGCATCCGGCTCCGGCGACTGCCCACGCGGGGCGTCCCGGGCGTCGGACGGCTCGGGGTCGGGGCGGCGGAACATCCGTGTCGCGGTGATCTCGCCGTGCACCGCGGGCTCGCCCTCCTCGGCCTCCGGCTGGGGCAGACCGGGCCGCAGATGCTCCTCAACGCTGATGTATTTCAGCCCCGCGCGCAGGTCCGCGTCGTTGCGCAGCCGGATCACCAGGGGGAACTCCGCCAGCGCCGTCGTGTCGAACAGCCCCGTGGTGTACAGGAGCTGGACGCCCAGCGCGTCGGCGACCGCCCGCTGGAGTTCCAGCAGATAGGTGGCGTTGGCCCGCCCGATGGGGTTGTCGAGGAAGAGTGTTCCGGCGTGCCGGTGCTTGTCATGGCCGCGATCGTTGCTGCGCAGCGCCGCCATGGTGCAGTAGAGGGCGATGGCCGCGGTCAGCAGCTGACCGCCGGAGAAGACGTCGCCCATCTGTCCGACCGGGACCCGCTCGGCACGCAGCACGGCGTCCGGCTTGAGGATCTCCACCGAGACGCCGCGCGGCTGCAGTGCGGCCTGCACCCCGCGCAGGAGCAGCGTCATACCGTCGCGGCGCAGGTCGGAGTTCTTGCGGACGGCCGCGCGGGTGGCCTCGTCGATGACTTCGCCCAACCGCTCGGTGAGCGTGGCCTGGTCGGGGTCGTCGAAGCGGATGCGCAGGAACTCCTGGCCCGACCACTCCCCCAGCCCCTCCGGCAGCCGGGAGAGCCGCTGTGCCGAACGCAGCGTCGTCAGCGAGGACTCGACCAGCCCGCGCAGCCTGTCCACGATGCTGTCGCGGTTGCGCTCCAACTGGGCCAGCTCGTCCGTCAGCACCCGCAGCCGAGGCGCGAACGCCGCTTCCTGGGCAGTGCGGAGGCGGGCAGCTCGCGCACCTGTTGCCGCGCCGGAGTACGGACCTGTTCGTAGCGGCTGGAGTTGGCGTGCCGTACGAGCACATCGCACGCCTCCCGCACGGCCTGCTCGGCGGCGGTGAGGTCGGCGGCACAGCCGCGCAGTGAGCGCCGCGCCTCGGCAGCCGCCTGCCGGGCCTCCGCGGGGGTGCCCGCGTACGGCTCGGGAGGCTCTTCGCCGTCCTGTTCGCCGGGGGCGGGACCGGCCGGGTCGCGCAGCAGGTCGCGCAGTGTCGCCGCGGTCTCGTCGAAACCGCTCGCGGCGTCCTCGGCGGCGGCGTGTGCGCGCTGGAGTGCGGCGTGGGCGGCGCGGGCGGCTTCCAGTTCGTCACCGCGGGCCGCCAGTTCGGTGTTGGCCGTCCGCAGCAGCGTCTGGGCCTGTGCGGCGTCGGCGGGCACCAGCTCGTCCGGGAGCCGGGTGTGGCAGTCGCCCTCGCCGGGCGCGAGGCGCTCGGCCTCGCCGCGGAGCCTGCCGAGTTGCTCGCTGGCGTCGGAGTTGCGTGCCTCCAGCCGCTGGACGAGCGCCTCCGCGCGGGCCGCCGCGGCCTGCCGGGTGGGGCCGTCGGCGCCGTCCGGGCCCTCCAGCAGCTGGGCCGCACGGGTGCGCACCTTGTTGCTGAGCCGGTCGAGCGCCGCCTTGGCGGCGGACTCGTCGCCCTCGGCGCGGGCCTGTTCGGCACGCAGATCGGCGCCGACCCCGACCTTCTCGTACAGCTGGGAGGCCGAACGGTAGGCCTCGCGCAGGTCGGGCAGCGACGCGGTGCGCTCGGGCCCGGCGGCGGACTCGCCGGCCGGGTCCGCGGGCCCGCCGTCCGCCCCCTCCACCGTCCGAGGCGGCTCCGGCTCCTCCTCCGGGCCGTCGGGTACGCCCGCGATCTCGGCCCGCTCGGCGCGCAGGGCACGTGCCGTACGGCGGGCGTCGTCAGCCGCGCGCTGGGCGGCGCGGCGGTCCTCGTCGGCCGAACGCGCCCGCTCCAGACACTGCTCGGCGCGCTCCTGCGAGGTGGCGACGTCGTCGGCCAGCTCCCGCAGCCGGGTCTGCCATTGGGCGCGTTCCCGCAGCCGGAAGGCGAGGCCCGCCAGCGCGTCGGCGCTGCGGCGGGCGCGCTGGGCCGCTTCCTGGCGCTCGTCGCGGACACGGGCGGTCTCGGCGGCCTGCTCGTCGGCCTCCGCTCGGGCCTCACGCACCTGTGCGAGGTGCTGCTGGGCAGCCTCCGCGGCCTCCCGGCCCTCCTCCGCGCCGCGCGCGAGCTCGTCGAGACGGCCCTCGGGGCAGCCGCTGCGCCAGGAGGCGAGGCGGGCCGCCAACGCGCGGTCGGCGGACAGCCGCGCCGCCAGCGCGCGGATCTCCTCGTCCCGCGCAGCGGCGCGTTCGCGCAGCCGGCGGCGCTCGTCGTCGGCCGCGTACTCGTCGTGCATCGCCGGGTTGGGCGGCACGAGGAACACGTCACCGGCCTCGCCCGACCCCCCGCCGGTGTCCGGCGCGGGGGCCGGGGCCAGCAGTGCGGCGGAGGTGCCGACGGCTACGGCGGAACGCGGCAGCAGCGGCGCACCCGCCAGCACCTCGCGGGCGCGCGCGTGACTGTCCGGGTCGGTGATGATGACCCCGTCGACCAGTTCGGGCCGTGCGGCGAGCACCGCGGCGTGGTCCGCGGAGTCCACGGCCTGGGCGAGATAGCGCCAGCCGGGCAGCGCGGGAACACCGTGCTCGCCCAGGTATTCGACGGTGGCCGTCACATCGGGGCCGGGCGGCAGCAGCCCGCCGTCACCGAGGGCGCCCAGCATCCGTGCGTCGTCCGCCGCCGCGGTACGCAGCTCGAACAGCTGCCGCTCGGCGGCGGCCACGCCCTCGTCCAGCAGTTCCTGCAGCGCCTCGGCGTTGCGGTCCAGCTCCTCGGCCGTGAGGGGGCCCTGGGGAGCGGCGTCGGCGCCGCCCGGACCCGTGCGGGGTGCGGCCGGGTCCGCTCCGGCCCCGGCACCCGGGCCACGGCCCTGTCCCGGCACGGTGCCGGTGCCGCTGCCGGGGGCTGCCTCGGGGCCGGTATCCGCTCCCGGGCCGGAGTCCGCCCCTCCGCGACCGCGCGCGTCGGGCGAACCGCCCCCGACCCGCTGGCCGGGGACGGCCGCACGCGACGGTCCGGCCGGGCCCGCGGCCGGACCGGTGGGCAGTCCGAGCAGGTCGGCAAGCCGCTCCTCGGCGCCGAGGGTCTCAGCGGTGGCACGATCTGCCGTGTAGGAGCCCTCGGCGGCTTCGGCGGCGTCCGCGGCGCGGGCGGCGGCGAGTTCGGCGCTCGCGTGCCTGTCCGCCAGTTCGCGGGCGCGCCCGGCGCTCCGTGCCGCCGTCTCCCGGGCCGACTCGAAGGCGGCGACGGCGCTCTTCTCCGCGTCACTGGCGGCCAGCGCGGCCCGCGCCGGGTCGGCGTCCGGGTCGCTGTCGTCGAGCCAGCCGGCACGTACCGCCTGGTCCATCTCCTGCTCCACCTCGGCGAGGCGCTGGCGCAGATGTTCGGTCTCGCTGCGCGCCCGCTGCGCCTCGGTGGCGGCCGTCCGGTGCGCGAGGACGGTCTCGGCGGCCTGCCATGCGGAGTACAGCGTCCGGGCCTCGCTCAGCTCGCGCTTCTGCGCCGCTGCCGACTTCTCGGCGGCGGCCAGCGCCAGCGAGGCGTGCCGATAGGCGAGTTCGGCGGCGATCCGGGAAGCACGGGTGCGGGCGTCCTCGGCTGCGGTGACCGACTCCCGGGACTGCTCCAGCTGTTGGGCCAGCTCGGCGGCGCGGCCACGCTCCTGGGTGCCGCGCGCCGCCAGCCGGTGGGCCACGTGGCGGGTGCGACGCTCGGCTCCGGCGTGGATCTCCCGTGACCTGGCGCGGGCCTCGGCCGCTTCGGTGATGCGGTGCAGATGGTCCAGGGAGCCGGCCGTGAAGTCACGCTCGGCGGTCAGCTCGGCACGGCGGCCGAGCTTGTGCGCGAAGCCGTGCACCAGGTCGGCCAGACCGTCGGTGTCGCGGGTGTCGGTGACGGCGCGCAGCAGCAGGTCGGTGAAGTCCGAGTCGTTCTTGACGGCGAACAGGCCCGCGGCCTCGCCCTCGTCGGCGTTCATCTCGCGCTGGTAGCGGAAGAGTTCCGGATCGAGGCCGAGCACGGTCAGATGCTCGTTCCAGCGCTCGTGGATCTCCTCCCAGACCACATCCAGGTTCGGGTACGCCTTGCCCGTCTCGGTCAGTATGTCGCGGAAGCCCTTCATGGTGCGTCGTCTGCCGCGCGCCGAGGAGGTGCCCTCGGCCCGGGGCCGCAGCGCCGCGGACTCGGCGACCGGGAGGGAGTCCAGGGACATGCCGGGACCCGGCCGGAACGAATACCAGGCCTCGGCGAACTTGCGCGGGTCCCCGGAGACCTGCCGGCCGCGCCATTCGCTGACCTTGCCGACGACGATCGTCTCGCCGGTCCTGGTGTGCTGCCACTCCAGAGCGACATGGCCGCAGTCGTCCGCGAGCAGGAACTTGCGCAGCACGCCCGAGCTGGCGCCGCCCAGGGTGTTGCGGTGACCTGGCAGCATCACCGAGAAGATCAGTTTGAGCAGCACGGACTTGCCGCCGCCGTTCTCCAGGAAGAGCACCCCGGCGGGCGCGGGGCGGCGGGGCGGGCCCTGCGGCTCCTCCTCGAAGAAGTCCGCCTGCGCCGGTGCCGGGCTGGGCACGGGCTCGCCCACTCCGCGCAGGTCCAACACGGTGTCGGCATAGCGCGCACCGGCGGGCCCGATGGAGTAGAGGCGGATCCGGGACAGCTCGTACATGGCGGCGGGGCTCTCGTTGGTCGGGGCGGGCGGTGCGGGGCCGGAGCGGGGTCGGGGCTCGGTCAGAGGCGGGAGTGCGTCAGCGGCAGTGCGTCAGGAGTGGAAGGGCAATCCGGCGTCGGGCGCCAGCTCCAGGCCGTCCTCCTCGGACGGCGGCAGCAGACTGGCCGTGCCGTCCGAGACCGGGACGACGCCGAGCTCCAGCAGCTCGGCCATGGCGGCGCTGCCCGCCATGTCGCGGACCTGCAGCTGGTAGCGGGCGGTGGTGCGGTAGGTGCCGCCCGCGTCGTCCCCGGTGCGCTGGAGGAACCCGGAGTCGGCGAGAAAGGCGACGGCCTTGGCGATGATGCCGGTGGTGGAACCCGCCAGCCTGCGGGCGTCCTTGGTGGCGCCCGTGGAGCTGCGCCGTGCGTAGACCCGCCAGGCCGCCTCCAGCCCCGGTGCGTCGGTGGCCGGGTCGGTGTTCTCGCCCTCGGCCTCGGCCCGCTCCTCCAGCCTGCGGCACGCCTGGCGGACGAACGAGTCGACGCCGTTGACGGTGATGCGGCCGATGTACCCGTCGTCGGCCAGGTCCTCCGGGCGGGGGAAGGCCATGGCCGCGCAGGCCAGATGGGCGAGGCCGTGCAGGAAGCGGTCCGCCGAGTCGGCACCCGCGCGACGGGCGTAGTCGCCCATCCGGACCGCGAAGACGGAGTCCTCGGCGGCGGCCAGCGCCATGCCCGCCCGGGTGGAGACCTCCAGAACGACGAGGCCCAGTCCGGTGGCGACGGCATCGGCCAGCCGTGCGAAGGCGGGTTCGTCGCGGTAGCGGCGGAGGAGTTCGGTGTACTCCGCGTCCCTGGCGGGCGCCAGCTTGGGGTGCAGGCCGAACGAGACGAGGCGCGCCGCGTCGGCCGCGTCGGCGGGCGTCACCTGTGGTGCGCAGCTGCCCTCCCCCGCCGTCTCGTCGGGGTGGTGCTCCGGTGGGTGGTCAGTCACGTGCTTCTCGGCCTTCCAGTGCTGCCGCTGCTGTTGCGCTCCGCCTGGTCATGCTGCTTCCGTCCGGGCCGCTGTCATACCCGCCGCGTCCAGCAGGGCCGTGCCGACGATCAGATCAGCGCCGCCGAATTCCGGATCCTCCAGCGGTGTGCCGTCGTCGACGGCGAACAACAACCGCTCCTCGCCCTGGCGGTAGGCCGTACCGACCGGCGGGCTCGCGGCGTGGACGGCCAGCAGGGCGATGAGGTACGGCAGGTCGGGCTCGCCGCGGCGGCGGGCGTCGGCCAGCAGTCCTGACAGCCGGCGAGGCGCGTCCGGCGGCAGCTCAAGCAGTTCCATGGCGGCGGCGAACTGCTCCTCGCTGAAGCGGCTGTCGTCGGGCGTGGCGACCAGATCGGGCTCGGGCATCTCGGCGCCCAGATGCTCCCGGGGCGCGGGCGGGGTCAGCAGCATGTCGGTGAGGTCGCCCAGGCGGACGGCGCCGGGCGTGCGCAGGCCGGTGCCCCGGGCGAAGAAGGCGTCGGTCACGCGGGCGGCCTGCTCCAGCGGCAGCGGCAGTACGGGCGCGAGGAGCTGGCCGTACAGGTCGAGTCCGGCGCGTGCCGCGGGCGGTGCGAAGGATTGGCGGTCCTGTTCGGCACGGAAGAGCGGGCCGGCCTCCAGCAGCCGGGACTGGAGCTGGGTGTGGCGGCGGATGCAGTCCTTGACGATGTCCACGAGTTCGGCGGCGCGGCGCTTGTGGTCGGGGCCCCGTTCGGAGGCAGCTTCGTCGCGGGCCTTGCGGATGTTGGTGAGGATGGCGTTCTCGTGGCGGTAGCGGTCGGCTACGTGGTCGAGGGCTTCGGTGATCATGTCGGGGACCGCGCTGAGCCAGTCGACGGCGCGTACGTCCCGGCGGGTGGCCTCCAGGGTGCGGCGCAGCGTCTCGGCGTACTGCACCGTGCGGTAGCGGGCCTGTTCGGCGGCGAGCTGGGCGTCGGCCAGCCGGCCGCGGCTGATGAGGACCTCCAGTTTGACCTCGGCGGCGATCTGGGCGCTGGTGACGTCCGTGTCGAGGGCGCCGACCAGGACATTGACGGCCTCGTCGGTGGTGCGCAGATAGACGCTGCCGCCGGGTCCCGGCACCTCCTCGATGAGCTTGAAGTCGTAGTCCCGCCGCACATAGCTGCCGTCGGGGCCGAACGTGCCGTAGACGGCGCGGAAGCCGCGGTCGACACTGCCGACGTTGATCATGTTCTCCAGCACCCAGCGGGCCACCCGCTCGTGTTCGGCGGGCTCGCGGCTGGGGGCCTGGGCGGCGACGCGGGGCAGCAGCTTGGCGACGATCTGCTCGTGGTCGGCGCCGGTGTCGAAGTCCATCTGGAGCGTGACCAGGTCGATGGCGGCCAGTGCCAGCTCGGCCATCTCGTAGGTGCTGTACTCCCCCGCGAGGTTGGCCTTGCGGGTGTCCAGATCGTGCAGCGGCGCCGTGCAGGCGAGCGCACGCAGGCGGCGGGCCAGGCCCTCGTCGGCTGCGGGGCCCGGCGCCGGGGAGGGTGCGGATACACCTGTCCTGGCCGGGGTGCTCGTCGTGGCGGCGCTCTCAGTCACGACGGACACATTAAGCGGTCGCACTGACAAGATCCGAAACGGCACGGTTGTCACGGTCCGGGACGGTTGCCGCGGCCGGGCCCGCGTACGGCGTACCGCTTGGGACCGACCGGTCAGCCTAGCTGGCGGGCGTACCCCTGCGCGAGCTGGCGGCGGGAGTCGTCGAGGTAGCCGGCGAGCAGCCGCTCCGCACCTGGCGCGTCACCGCTGCGGAGCGTACGCAGGATCTGTTCGTTGCGCGGCAGATAGGGCTCGTGGAAGCGGCGGGGGTTTTCCATCACATGGAAGACGAGCCTGAGTTCGGCCAGCACTCCGCGCATCATCTCGTCGGTGCGCGGGCTCTCGGCCAGCGCGACGAGTCCTTGGTGGAAGTGCATGTTGGCCGTCCCCAGGTCCCGCCAGCGGAGCTCGTCCGCCGCGCTCCGCCCCGCCGCGACCGCCTCCTCCATGGCCTGCACGGCCCGCTGCGGGTAGGGGGGTGCCGACAGCTGCCGGAGTGTGGCGCACTCGATCAGACGGCGGACGCGGTAGAGGTCCTCCAGGTCCTCCACGGTGAGCTTGCGGACGAACATGCCCCTGTTGAGCTCGTGCACCAGCAGCTGCTCGTGGGTGAGCAGCCGGAACGCCTCGCGCAGGGTGTTGCGCGAGATGCCCAGCGCCGCGCCGATCTCCTCCTCCGCCAGTCGCACACCGGGCTGGAACCCGCCCTCGATGATCCGGCTGCGCAGGATGCCGGCGACCCGCTCGGCGGTGCTGGTGCGCCCCAACAACTTCCGGTCGTCGTCGAGTTCGTCCAGCACGTTGTCGCTCATGGGTGAAGTGAAGCGCAGTTCCGGGAGGGGGACAACAGAAGGAATGCGGCATCGTTCAACAATCCTCCGGTTGACGCCAAAGAGAGAGGAGAGGGGTCCGACGGCGCGATACGGGGGCGCGTCAACCGGCAGGTGGCGGCGACGGTGGGGTGCCGTAGCCGCCACCCCCCGGGGTGTACAGCACCAGGGCGTCCCCCGCGCCGAGTTCGGCCACATCGCGCCCGGCCAGTTCGGTGCGGGTGCCGTCGGCGCGCTCGACGACATCGGCGCCCAGCGCGCCCGGCAGACCACCCGCCATCCCGTAGGGGGCGACGCGCCGGTGTCCGGCCAGCAGTGCGACCGTCACCGGCTTCAGGAAGCGCAGCCGCCGCACCACCCCGTCCCCGCCCCGTCGGCGGCCCGCACCACCGCTGCCCCGGCGCACATGGAAGTCCTCCACCCGCACCGGGTGGCGGAACTCCAGCACTTCGGGGTCGGTCAGCCGTGAGTTGGTCATATGGGTCTGCACCGCGTCCGCGCCGTCGAAGTCGGGCCCCGCCCCCGAACCGCTGGCGACCGTCTCGTAGTACTGGACGCGCTCGTTGCCGAACGTGACGTTGTTCATCGTGCCCGAGCCCTCCGCCTGCACGCCGAGCGCCGCGTAGAGCGCGCCGGTGACGGCCTGCGACGTCTCCACGTTGCCCGCGACCGTGGCGGCAGGGTGGACGGGCGCCAGCATCGAACCCGCCGGGACACGGACCTCCAGCGGGGCCAGACAGCCGCTGTTGAGCGGGATGTCGTCGTCCACCAGCGTCCGGAAGACGTAGAGCACCGCGGCCCTCACCACGGAGCTGGGCGCGTTGAGGTTGTCGTCCCGCTGCGGCGAGGTGCCGGTGAAGTCGAGCAGCGCCGTACGGCTTTCGCGGTCCACGGTGACGGACAGCCGGATGACCGCGCCGCTGTCCGTCTCGTATGTACAGCTGCCGTCGCTCAGCCGGGTGATGATGCGGCGTACTGACTCCTCCGCGTTGTCGCGCACGTGCCGCATGTACGCCTGTACGACATCGAGGCCGAACTGATCGGTCATTTTGCCCAGTTCCGCGATGCCCTTCTCGTTGGCGGCGATCTGGGCGCGCAGATCGGCGAGGTTGGTGTCCGGGTCGCGGGAGGGGTGGCGGGCTCCGGTGAGCAGGGCGCGCGTCTCCTCCTCGCGCAACCGCCCGTCGCGCACCAGCAGCCAGGTGTCGAAGAGCACGCCCTCCTCCTCGACGGTACGGCTGAAGGCGGGCATGGAGCCGGGGGTCAGACCGCCGATCTCGGCGTGGTGGCCGCGCGAGGCGACCAGGAAGAGCAACCGGCTGCCGGCTGCCCTACCGCCGCCATGCTGGTCGAAGACGGGGGTCACCACGGTGATGTCCGGCAGATGGGTGCCGCCGTGGTACGGATCGTTGACGGCGTAGACGTCACCCGGGCGCATCGTGCCCTCCGTGCGCCGCAGCACCTCCTTGATGGAGTCGCCCATCGAGCCCAGGTGCACGGGGATGTGCGGCGCGTTGGCGACGAGGTTTCCCTCCGGGTCGAAGAGCGCGCAGGAGAAGTCGAGCCGTTCCTTGATGTTGACGGAGTGCGCCGTCTTCTCCAGTCGGACGCCCATCTGTTCGGCGATGGCCATGAAGAGGCTGTTGAAGATCTCCAGCCGCACCGGGTCGACCTTCGTGCCCACCGCGGGCGCGGCCTCCCGCGTCCGTACCCGGGTCAGCAGCAGATGCCCGCGCGGATCCGCCACGGCCTGCCAGCCCGGTTCCACCACCGTGGTGGCGTCGGCCTCCACGACCAGGGCCGGACCGGTCACGTGCCGGCCGGGGCGCAGCTCCTCCCGCCGGTGGAGCGGGGTGTCCCGCCAGCAACCGCCCGCGAACATCCGCACCGTCTCAAGGGGTTCCGGGCTGCCCTCCCCCGGTTCGTATGCGGCCGTGCGGGTGCCGACCGGGCCCGCCGTGCCGGTCGCCTCGGCCATCGCGGTGGCGACCACCAGCGGCTTGTCCATGAGGAAGCCGTAGCGCGCCCGGTGTTCGGCCGCGAAGCTCTCGGCCATCTCTGACGCGCCGTCCAGCGGGACGGTCAGCGCGGCGTCCGTTCCGGCGTACCGCAGTTGCAGCCGGGCGCTCGTGGTGATCGCCTCGTCGGGGAGACCGTCGGCCCGCAACTCGTCCCGGGTCTGCCGCTCCAGCCGGGCGCACACGTCGCGCACCTGCGCCAGCCGCTCCTCGGTCAACTCGCTCTCGACGGACTGCTCGCGCAGCGCGGTGGCGTCGGCCACGCCGATCCCGTAGGCGGACAGCACCCCGGCCAGCGGCGGCACCACCACCGTGCGGATGCCCAGTGCGTCGGCCACCGCACAGGCGTGCTGCCCTCCGGCGCCGCCGAAGCCGGCCAGCGCGTAGCGGGTGATGTCGTGGCCGCGCTGCACGGAGATCTTCTTGACGGCGTTGGCCATGTTGAGCACGGCGATCTCCAGGAAGCCGGCTGCGACCTGCTCGGGGGTGCGCCCGTCGCCGGTCTCCTCGGCGATCCGCGCGAAGCCCGCGCGGGCCGCCTCCGCGTCCAGGGGCCGGTCGCCCGCGGGGCCGAAGACGGCCGGGAAGTGCGCGGGGCGGATGCGGCCCAGCAGCACATTGGCGTCGGTGACGGTCGGCGGACCGCCTCGGCGGTAGCAGGCGGGCCCCGGGACGGCACCCGCCGAGTCGGGGCCGACGCGGTAGCGGGCACCGTCGAAGTGCAGCACCGAGCCGCCGCCTGCCGCCACGGTGTGGATGTCCATCATGGGCGCCCGCATCCGCACCCCCGCGACCTGCGTACCGAACACCCGTTCCAGGGCGCCCGCGTAGTGCGACACATCCGTGGAGGTACCGCCCATGTCGAACCCGACGACCCGCTCGTGCCCCACCTCGGCGCAGCTGCGGGCCATGCCCACCACGCCGCCGGCCGGACCGGACAGCACGGCGTCCTTGCCCCGGAAGTGCCCGGCCTCCCGCAGCCCGCCGTTCGACTGCATGAACATCAGCCGCACCCCGCGCAGTTCGCGTGCCACCTCGTCGACGTATCGGCGCAGCACGGGCGAGAGGTAGGCGTCCACGACGGTGGTGTCGCCGCGCGACACCAGCTTGATCAACGGGCTGACCTCGTGCGAACAGCTCACCTGCGAGAACCCCGCTTCGTCCGCGAGGTGGGCGACCTCGCGTTCGTGCGCCGGGTACCGGTAGGCGTGCAGCAGGACGACGGCGACGCTGCGAAACCCCGCGCCGTGCGCCTCCTGCAGAGCCCGCGCTGCGGCTTCCCGGTCGAGCGGTTCGACGACGGTGCCGTCCACGCCCATCCGCTCCGGGATTTCCACGACATGGTCGTAGAGCGCCTCCGGCAGCACGATACGGCGGTCGAAGAGGTGCGGCCGGTTCTGGTACGCGATCGTCAGGGCGTCCCGGAAGCCTCGGGTGGTGACCAGGACCGTCGGCTCGCCCTTGCGCTCCAGCAACGCGTTGGTCGCGACAGTGGTGCCCATCTTGACGGCGTCGATCCGGTCGGCCGGGACGGGGTCGTGCGGCGACAGGCCGAGCAGCGTGCGGATCCCCGCGACAGCGGCGTCCTGGTCGGGCCGCCCGGGGTCGTGGGACAGCACCTTGGCGCTGATGAGCGTGCCGTCCGGCCGGCGCCCGATCACATCGGTGAACGTCCCGCCCCGGTCGACCCAGAACTCCCACCGACCAGCCACCCTCCCATGGTGACCGCGCCCGGCCCCACCGCAAGGCGAGACCTGCGCCCGCAGCCGTCGGGCCGACGGCGCGGCGTCAGGCGGGCGGGGCCAGGCGACCGCGCACGGCGGTTTGCACCCCGGCCTCCTCGGCCGGGTCCGCGGCCAGCCGGCGCAGCCGCTCCACCACCCGTGCGTCGCCCGTCGCCGCGCACTCGGCGGCCACCTGCCGGGTGGACTCCTCGCAGTCCCACAGGCACTCGATGGCGAACCCGGCGGGGAAGGACGGATCGGTGGCGGCCAGCGAGCGGGCGGTGCGGCCGCGCAGTTGGGAGGAGGCGGTCTCGCGGTAGATGTGCCGCAGTACGGGCGCCGCACAGCTGATGGACAGCCGCCCGGCACCGTCCACGAGCGGCCACAGGGCGGCGCTGTCGGGCCCTTCGAGGCGGATGGTGCGGCGCAGGGCCGCGAGGACGGCGTCGGCGTCCTGTTCGCCGCCCCGGCAGGCGAGCATCTCGGCGGCGACGGCGGCCAGCCCGGGCGGCAGGGTGCCCTCGGGGGCTGCGGCCCACCGTCTGGCGCGCTCCAGCGCCGCCCTGGAACGCATACGGGCGAAGGAGGAGAGCGCGGCGCGGGCGACGGTCTCGCAGGGGTCGGCAGCGGCCTCTTCGACGAGGTCGAGCACATCGGGGTCGTTGCGGTCGGACAGATGCCGCAGGGCCGCGGCGCGGGCGGCCTCCTGGGGGCCGCGCGCGGCGGCCAGCAGCAGCGGCCGGTCCTCGGGCCCGGCGACGGCGGACAGACAGCGCGCCGCGGGCGCCTCGCGATACTGGCGGGGATGCTCGTCGTACCCGTCCTGCGCCCATTCGAGGATCTCGCGGACGCTCCAGCCGGGGCGGGGCCCGGGGGTCCGCAGCTGGCGCTGCCAGCGGTCGAAGGAGCGGCACTCCTGGGCGCGCCGCAGCCGGTCGGCCTGCTCGGGATGTGCGGAGTCCTCCGCCCACAGGCGCCAGGGGCGGGGCTCGAAGGCGTCCCGGGCGGCTTCGGCGAGCTCTGCGTCGCCCTCGGGCGTCCTGGGGAAGCGGGCCAGCACGGCGGGCCCGAGGGGGCGCAGCCCGGCGTCGTCGTCGCGGACGGCGAGCTCGTCGAGGGCCCACTGCCAGTTGGTGCCGGTGGTTGCGTAGCGGCGCAGCAGCCGCAGCGGGGCGTTCTGCTGCCAGCTGTCGCCCTGAGCTGCCGCGTAGGAGGCCAGGTGGCCGAGCACGGAGAGCGCGAGCCCGGTGCGCACCTCGGCCTCTTCGGGGGTGCACAGCAGGTCGGCGGGGTCGAAGAGGTGGGCGGCGATGTCGTCGAGCCCGGCGTCCAGCTCCCTGTGCAGACGGGCGTAGTACAAGGAGCGGTGTTCGATCTGCCAGTCGCGCCTGGGGTCGTGCAGGACGCAGTGCCGTAGCGCGCTGAGCGCTTCGGCGCGCGGCGCCGCGAGGGCGTGCAGCGTGCCGTCGCCACGGCCCCTCTGAAGGAGGCCGAGCAGCGTGCCGCTGGGCGCTATGTCTGAATCGACGGAATCGACGAACATAAGAGTCAGCATCCGGTGCGGGGTATTCGACTGGCAACGGGATTTCCGTTGCCCGGCATTCTTGCCGGTGACCGCGGTTCTACTCCTGCGTTTTACTTGGCGGAGCGGGCACCCGGTCAAGAGCTGGAGCCTACCCGGAAGCAATTATTCCGCCGAGCCCGGCGGCCCCTGGGGACGATGTGCCGACGACCTACCGGGACATATGACAGCAGCACCACCGCATCGAGTGTGGCCGAATCCCTTACGGGCAGTCGCGGGCTGTGTCACAGTCGTAATCGACTCTCCCCCGTATCGGAGCTCTCCATGGCTTCCCACCTCCATGCGGACCGTTCAGCACCACAGCCACCGGACCGCGGCACGCTGGACGCTCTCATCACCCAGGCCCGCACCCTGCGCGGCGGCCTCGACGCGGTGCGGCGGGGCGCGGGAGGGAACGCGGGCGACGGGGCCGGAACGGACCCCGGTGTCGCCGGCGCCGACCCGCGCACGCGGTGGCAGCGCGCGCTGTGCGAGCTTGCCGTGCACCAGCTCGACGACCTCGGCAGCCAGCTCGATCAGTTACGCGAGGGCATGCCTCCGGAGGCGCCACGAGCCTGGCCCATCGCCGACCAGCCGCCCGAGGAGACGTCGGCGAGGACGCCCGGCGCCGCCTACGGCACCCCGCCCGCGTCACACCACGAGAAGCCCTCCCAGCTCGTCGGCCGCGTCGGCAGCGCCGAATGGAACCTGCTGACGGACGCGGTGGCCTGGTCGGCGGAGCTCTACCGGATCTTCGGCAGGACCGAGGAGGACGGCCCCCTCAGCCTGGACGAGCTGCCCTCCTGGGTCGTCGCCGAGGACCAGCCCGCGCTCGCCGCCGCGTTCACCGACTGCCTGGTGGACGGCAGGGCGATCGACCGGGAGTTCCGCCTGGTGCGGCCCGACGGCTCGGTGCGCACGGTGCACATGGTCGGCGAGCCTGTGCTCGACGACGAGGGAAGCACCGCCTCGATGTGGGCGGTGGTACGGGACGTCAGCGAACTGCGGCGCAGCGAGCACGCGGTGCGCGAGTCCCGGGACTCCCTCCAGCGCGAGCGGCACATCGCCCAGACCGAACGCAGGGTGGCCGTCGAACTCCAGGAAGCCGTGCTGCCGCCCTGGCGCGGCTCCCTCCGGTTCCCGCACGGCGACGAGCGGACCACCGGCGCCCTCGACCTGGCGGCCCACTATCTGCCGTCCGCCTCCAGCGCGCTGATCGGCGGCGACTGGTACGACGCGATGGAACTGCCGGACGGTGCGACACTGCTGACCGCCGGTGATCTGACGGGGCACGGAGTCACCGCGACCTCCGGCATGGCCATGCTGCTGGGCGCCGTACGCGGAATGGCGCTGGCCGGTGTGGAGCCGGGCGCGCTGATGGGGCATCTCAACCAACTGCTCGACTCCTCGGCACAGCCGTCCCTGGGCAGCGCCCTGTGCTGCCGGTACGAGCCGCGCTCCCGCACCCTCACCTGGGCGCAGGCCGGTCATCCGCCGCCGCTCCTGTTCCGGGGCGGCGTCGGAAGTGTGCTGCGGCGGCCCGAGGGTGTGCTGCTCGGTGTCACCTCCGGTGCGACGTACGGGCAGCGCATCGAACAGCTGCGGCCCGGCGACCTGCTGGTGCTGCACACCGACGGGCTGGCGCCCGACGACGCACCTGGTGCACCCACCGGCCGAGGGCCGGGCAACGGCACGCCGCGGCTGCCGGCGCTCCACGCCGGCAGCGCCCGCATGCTGCGGCTCGCGGCCCGGTTCGGTACGGCCGACTCGGCACAGGAGTGCGTCCGGGCCGTCGCCGAGGAGTTCGCCGACCGGGAGCGCGAGGACGACGCCTGCGTCCTGGTCGCCCGCGTGACACCGTGAGCCGGTGAGCCGGAGCGGCCCCTCAGCGACCGTCCGGCTCACTCCGTCCTGTCCCGGTTCACCCGTTCTCCCGTCTCATACGGACCTGGCCCCCTTGGAGCCCCGCGCTCCGCGGATGTCCCGGATGCCCCCGGGCGCCCGTTTCAGCTCGTCGGCGTCTTTGAGGCTCCTCCCGCTCCGCGACGGTTTCGGTGCCCGGGGCAGCGCCTCCTCGATCTCCGCACGCAGATCCTCGATCTTCCCGTATCCGGCGTACCGGCCGGTGAGTCGGTACATCTCGCGCAGCCGGTCCCAGGTGCGGTGCGAGGAGTTCTCGTTGATGGACAGCAGGGCGAGCCGGGCGTAGCGGTCCGCCTGTTCCGGGTCGTCGGAGATGAAGCAGGCCGAGGCCATCGAGATGTAGTCGAAGATCTGCGAGCGCTGCCGCCCCTCCTCGCGCAGCGCCAGGGCCCGTTTGGCGTGCTGCTCCGCGGTCCGTGCGGCCACCGGCTCGTGGTCGGCGAGCGTACGGTAGGCCAGCGCCTCCATACCGTGCAGGTCCGCCTCGTCGAACATCTGCATCCAACTGGGCGGCGCCGCATCACCCTTGTCCGAGGCGAACAGCTCTTCGGCCCGGCCCAGGGTGCGGCGCATCTCCTGGCCGCGGCCCATGGACGCCTGCGCCCACGCCTCGATGGTGGCGAACATGGCGCGGGTGCGGGGCAGGGCCTCGTTTCCGGAGCCGGACTGGGCGAGCCCGACCAAGTCGAGCGCGTCGTCGGGGCGGCCCAGGTGCACCATCTGCCGGGCGGCGCGGGAGAGGGCCTCCCCGGCGCGCGGCCGGTCGCCGCCCTCCCGCGCGGCGTGCGCGGCGATGACGAAGTACTTCTGCGCGGTGGGTTCCAGCCCTACGTCGTGCGACATCCACCCCGCGAGCACCGCGAGATTGGCGGCGACGCCCCACAGCCGGCGCTGCAGCGGCTCGGGGTGGTGGTAGGAGAGCATGCCGCCCACCTCGTTGAGCTGGCCCACCACCGCCTTGCGCTGGAGACCGCCGCCGCGCGCGGCGTCCCAGGCGCGGAAGACCTCCACCGAGTGTTCCAGCGCCTCGACCTCCTGCAGCCCCACCGGGGCCGCCTCGTAGCGGTCGTAGGACGAGTGGCCGGCCAGGACGGCGTCGGCCCTTCCGCCGGCAGTCTGCGCGGTCGACCTCGCCGGGTCCGTGCTGAGCCAGTTGTGCATGGCACTGGTGAGTGCCGATCCTGCGGCGAGCGCGGCGCCCGCACCCACCAAGCCGCGTCGGTTGAGCATGAGGTCCATTCCCGTGAATTCGGTGAGGACCGCGGCGACCTGCCCGGACGGTAGAGGCAGCCCTTCGACGGGCTCCCCCTGAGCTGACTGTCCCGGCCTGGTGAACCCGAGGTCCTCGATGGTCACGACACGGCCGAGTCGCTCGGTGAACAGGGACGCCAGCACCTTGGGCACCGGATCGCGCGGGGTCTCCCCCGTGTCGATCCAACGCCGCACCCGTGAGGTGTCCGTCGCCAACTGCGCGTACCCCATCGCTGCCGCCTGCCGGTTGACCAGTCGGGCGAGCTCGCCCTTCGACCAGCCGGCGAGGGCGAAGAGGTCCGCGAGGCGTGCGTTGGGTCCCTTTGTCACATCAAGCCCCCAGGTTCTCGGCTGAGTTGACAGTAGCTTCCGTACGGCTCGGTACGGCGGCCCCGAGAGCATTCGCCAGGGTTCGCCAGGGTCCGCCAGATGGTGTGCCACCCGCGCCGGGGTGTGCTGTAGGAACGCGCCACCCCGGTCGTTGTCGTCCGGCTCGCATTCCCCAGGGTGCACAGGCCCGACAGACAGCCGAGGAGGCGCCGAAACCCGTCGGCACACGAAGGGATCTCGCGCGCCCATGTATTCAGCACCGTCCCCCGTGTCCGTGCAGCGCCGGCCTCGTGCGGCCCCCGCGCCGCAGCCCTACGGAAGGGGCCCGGCAATGCTGGCGCCCGATCCGTCGCGCGGCCCTTCGCCCGTGCCGGGCCCGTCCGGCCCGCACGCCGGCGCACGCATGGATCTTCGCGCCCCCGGTACCGTGTCCCAACCCGTCAGCGGGAGGCTGGACTTGTCCGGCCCGCAAGGTGCGCAGCTCCGAGCCGCCATCGCCTCGATCCACCGGATCTGCCCGGAGTTCACGCCCGTCCAACTGCTCCGCAAGCGGGGACGCTCGGTGCTGCTGTCCGGCACAGCGGGCCGCAACACCGTGATCGCCAAGTGCCTGCTGGACCACTCGCCGGCCTGGGCCGAACGCTTCCAGCACGAAATAGCGGCCTACCGCGCCTTCGTACGGCACCGCCCGCCGGTGCGCACCCCCCGGCTGATCGCAGCCGACCCGGACACCTGCACGCTGGTGATCGAGCGGGTGCCCGGCAGGGTGGCAGCGGCGCAGCGGCACCCGTTCGAGGCGCCACCGCGCGCTGATCTGCGAGCGGTGATCGGCTCGTTCCGCCGGGTCAACCAGTGGGAGCCGCCGCCGTCGGCGTTCGAGCGCCCTCTCGACTACCCGGCACGGCTCGCCCGCTTCCACGAGCAGGGGCTGCTGACCGACCGTGACCTGGGCGATCTGCAGAAACTGCTGCACGGTCTGGCCCAGCCCGGCCGCCCCGGCGGCCGCCGCGGGGTGCCCTGGCAGTTCTGCCACGGCGACGCCCTGCTGACCAACGTGATGCTCGGTCCGACAGGACCCTCACTGGTCGACTGGGAGCACGCCGGCTGGTACCTGCCCGGCTACGACCTGGCGTCGCTGTGGGCGGTGCTGGGGGACGCGCCGCTGGCCCGGCGCCGGCTCAGTCAACTCGCGCAGGCGGCCGGTCCCGCGGCGCGGGACGCCTTCCTGGTGAATCTGATGCTGATCCTCACCCGGGAGATCCGTACCTACGAGATGGCGGTGCAGCGCACCATGCAGGACTCCTCCCCGCAGGTCGCGGCAGAGGCCGCCGCCGCGGTCCGGGCGGGTGGGATACCGACGGGCGAGGAGCAGCGGCTGCTGCTGCGCAGGCTGCACGACGACTGCGCCACTGCTCGCCGGGCCGTACGCGCGGCAGTGGGCACCCGCTGAACGGGCGCGGATCGCCCGATCGGGTGCGGCACGGCGGCGTCACCGGTCTGCACCGGTGACGCCCCGAGTGCCTGGCAGGCCTGGCCACCGGGGTGACGTGCGGGTTCGCCCGGTGGCCCGACGACGGAAGGAGCACACTGTGCGGAATGATTGACGGCTCGTCGGCAAATGGGTACGTCTGAGGACTGCTCGCGCACGTGATCCCACGGCGCCCGGTCCCAGGAGGCGGCATTGCCACGATCCGTCCGTGCCCCCGACAACACACCAGCCGACGACGGCCGCAACGCCACAGGCGGCGGCTCACGTGCCGACAGACGCGTGAGCAGATTCCGAGACAGACGCACCACCCGCCGAACCGCCCGCCGTGCGGTGGTCGGTGCGGCGGCGGCCGCTCTGGTCGTCCCACTGCTGGCGGCAGGCACCCGGGCGACCGCCGACCAGCCGCGCGACGACACGCTCCAGCAGCAGTTCGCCGCTGCCGCCGACCGCTACCACGTGCCCGAGAGCGTGCTGCTGGGTGTCTCGTACCTCCAGTCGCGCTGGGACGCGCATCAGGGGGCGCCCAGCGTCTCCGGCGGCTACGGCCCGATGCACCTCACCGACGCGCGGACGGCGC
Organism: Streptomyces sp. B15; assembly: GCF_018070605.1. Taxonomy (NCBI): domain Bacteria; kingdom Bacillati; phylum Actinomycetota; class Actinomycetes; order Kitasatosporales; family Streptomycetaceae; genus Streptomyces; species Streptomyces sp. B15. The sequence continues at coordinate 44,487 of NZ_JAGPXJ010000030.1, read as the reverse complement.
TGACCTCCTCCCGGCAGCGTGACCACCACACCGGTGCGGAGGACGCCCGGGGGGACAGTCGACGACCGGCGCGCTTCGCCGCCGAACCCGCCGAGCCGAAGTCGGCGGGGAAGCTGCCCGCCCGGCTGCGGACGCTGAAGCGCGCCGCCGAGCTCACCGGGCTCCCCGCCGACCGGCTGCGCTCTTCGACGGAGGCGAACGTGCGGGGCGGTGCCGCACTGCTGGCGGACGCCCAGCGGCGGCTGGGCCACCCGCTCAGCTCCGACCCGGCGGACTGGTACGAGGCGGTTGCCGCGTACCCGGGCGGCGGCCGGAGCGGGCCGGACGCCACCGCGTTCGCCGATGACGTGTTCGACGTCCTGCGGGCGGGCGAGCGCCGTACCACCGACACGGGTCAGACCGTCGCTCTGCGGGCCGCGCCGAAGCTGCGTCCGCCCGCGGCGGCCGACCGGGCGCGCCGGGCCGACGGCCGCGCGGAGTGCCCGCGCAGCGTGGACTGCGAGTGGTACCCGGCGCCGTACGAGAAGTGGACCGACGAGAACGGCGACGAGGACTACGGCAACCACGACAAGGCGCGGCGGCCCCGTTCTCAGAAGATCGAGTACATCGTCGTCCACGACACCGAGGCGACGTACGAGACGACACTCGATCTGGTGACCAACCCCAAGTACGTGTCGTGGAACTACACGCTCCGGTCGTCCGACGGGCACGTGGCACAGCACGTGCGCAACAAGGACGCCGCGTGGCACGCGGGCAACTGGTACATCAACTCCAAGTCGGTCGGGCTTGAGCACGAAGGGTTCCTGACCGACCCGGACGCCTGGTACACGGAGGCCATGTACCGCAGTTCGGCGCGGCTGGTGAAGTATCTGGCCAAGCGGTACGACATCCCGCTGGACCGGCAGCACGTCCTCGGCCACGACAATGTGCCGGGGCCGACCACCTCCAGCATCAAGGGCATGCACACCGACCCGGGCCCGTACTGGGACTGGCAGCACTATTTCACGCTGATGGGCAAGCCCTTCACCGCGAAGGCGGGCCACAAGTCGGGCGTGGTGACGATCCGGCCCACCTACGACAAGCACAAGCCGAAGTTCACCGGGTGCGGGTCCGCGGGCAGGACCTGCCCCGAGCACGGCTCGTCCGCCGTCCGGCTGCACCAGGCACCGGACGCCTCCTCGCCGCTGGTCAAGGACGTGGGGCTGCGGCCCGACGGCACACCGTCGACCACGGGAGTGAACGACACCGGGGCGCGGGCCACCACCGGCCAGCAGTACGCCGTCGCGGACCGTAAGGGCGAGTGGACGGCCATCTGGTACCTCGGGCAGAAGGCGTGGTTCCACAACCCGGCAGACCAGCCGACCGCCGTTCCGGGGCGGGGCGCTGTGCTCACACCGCGCGCCGGGCTCGACGAGGTCCCGGTGTACGGACGCGCCTACCCGGAGCAGGCCGCGTACCCGGAGGGCGTACCGGCGCAGGCCCTCTCCCCGCTGCCGTACAAGTTCGCCGCCGGACAGCGTTATGTGGCGGGCCCGAAGGTGCCGGGCGAGTATCTGTACGCCGTCACCTACGACCCGGACGCGAAGGACTTCCAGGTGGTCCGGGGCAAGCAGCGGTACTACCAGATCCAGCTCGGACACCGGGTGGCGTTCGTCAAGGCGGAGGACGTCCGCGTGCTCCGCTGACCTGGGTCGCACCCGATTGGCAGGACGTCCGGGGGCGGCCGGCACGCACGAGTGCCGCCGCCCTCGTGGCGTACCGCGTCACCGGCCCACCGGCGCGGGCGGGCGCCGCACGGGTGCGGTCGGCTACTGCTGGAACATCTCGGCCGGCAGCGGCTTGAGCAGGGCGTACAGATCGTTGGTGATGGGTCGGTCCCAGCTCGCGATGGTGACCAGCACCCCGTCGCTGCGATCGAACTGGACGCAGGAGATCCGGTCTTCGGACAGCTTGATCCGGCGCACGATCAGCAAGTTGTCCTCGTGCATCACCGGGTCGTCCTCGGTGCCAACGACCTCGACGTGCTCGTCGTTCTCCAGCGCGGACAGCAGCTGCGCCACCTCGAAGGGCACATCGCCCTCGTCGACGTCCCGGGCCGGGGAGCCCTCGGGGAGATTGCCGATGATCATCGCGGGGCCGCGTCCGCCGAACAGGTCGTAGCGCAGGAAGACGCCCTGGCAGGTGCCGTCCGGTGCGGGCAGCAGGCCCGCGCCGAGATTCCCCGGCCAGTCGGACGGGTCCATGGCCAGGACATCGAAGTCCGGGCCTGCGGGCACGGCGGCGCTGCGGCGGCGGAGGAACGACATGCCGCAATAGTACGTGGCCCCCGGTGATCGCCCCCAGTCAGTGCCCCGTTACGGCGACTCCCCCAAGGGCCGGGGGCCGGTCAAGGGCGGTCGAGGAGGGTGCGGGCGAGGGCGAGGTGCTCGCCGTGCAGGCCGACGCGCTCGCAGGCGGCGATCCCTTGCCGTAACAGATGCTCGGCGCGGTCGGGGCGGCCGCAGTGCAGGAAGGCCCGCACCACCAGGGCCGGGGTCTCGCAGCCCCACGGGTCGTCCGTCCAGGGCAGTCCGGCGGCGACCGCGTCCTCCGCGAGCCGGAGCACCGTGTCGGCGGGTTCGCCGTGTCGCAGGGCGTACCAGGCGCGCAGGGCCGGGACGGGCGGAGGTCTCTCGTCGTCGGCCGCGGAGTGCAGCGCGCGCCACAGGCTCAGCTCGGCGCGCAGTGCCTCCCTGCCGGTGGGGTCGGTGGCGCGCCGCACCTCCGCTTCGAGGGTGCGCAGGGCCTCCTCGGGGCGACCGGTGCGGGACAGGGCCCGTACCAGCAGGCGGACGGCCCGCAGGCGCTGCTCCACGTCGCAGGCGGGCTCTTCGAGTGCGGCGCGCAGATGGTGGACGGTGGCGGCCGGTGCGCCGGAGCGGAAGGCCGCCGCGGCCAGCTCGTACAGGACGTCGGGCCGCTCACGCCGGGTGGGCGGTTCCCGAAGGGCGCGGCCCAGACACCGGTAGGCGGCGTCGGGTGCGCCCGCCCTCGTGTACTCGTGCGCGGCCCGCCGCAGCTCGTCGACGAGTACGGGATCGCCGTCGGGGTGGACCTCCAGCAGGTGACGCACGGAGGAGCCGCGGGGCGTACCCGGGGTCGCGGCGAGGGCGGCGGCCGTCTGGCCGTGCAGGGCGGTGCGGATACCGGCGGGGACGGCCCGGTAGACCTCTCCGGCGAGGGCGGGATGGCGGAAGGTCAGGGGCGCGTCGCTCGCGCCGCCTGGCGCGTCCAGCACCCGCGCCTCGCGGAGCCGGTCCGCCGCGCCGCGGGCGGCCTCGGCACGGAGCCCGGCGACGCGGGCGGCGAACGGGAGGGTGGCGTCGGCGCCGAGTACGGCGACGGCCCAGCTGAGCCGTACGCAGTCGGGGCCCAGCATCTCCAGCCGGTGGAGGAGTTCCCCGTCGGGCGACGCCGGGGCGAGTTCGGCCGGCCGCGGCCGGCTGTCGGGATGCGGCTCGAAACCCGCCGCGCGGGCCCGGTGCAGCAGCTCGGTCACCGCCCGGGGGTTGCCGCCGGTGAGTTTCCGGCACTCCTGGGCGAGGGCGGTGCCGGTCTCGCCGGCACAGGTTCCGCGGACCAGTTCGAACACCGCGTCGGTGCTCAGCTCGGTGAGGCCGTACGGCGGTTCGGCCCGGCCGTTCACCAGGGCCGAGTGGAGAGCCGCCACGTCGGGGCGCGGTTCGCTCGGGTCGTAGCCGAGCGCACACAGGAGCGGGAGTTCGGGGACGCGTGGGGCGAATCCGGTCAGCCAGGCCAGGGACGCGGGGTCGGCCCAGTGGACGTCGTCGACGAGGACGGCGAGCGGCGCGTGGCGCTCGGCGAGGTGTGCGAAGAGCCGGTCGAGGGCCAGGCGTACGCCGCGCGGGTCCGGCACCACGGCCGGGTCGGGGGCGGGCAGTCCGGCGGCGGGTGCGGCGAGGTCGTACCAGCTGCCGAGCTCGGCGCGGAGCCGGCGTTCGTCGAGCGCGGGGAGCAGCGGCCTCAGCAGCCGACGGACGAGATGGAAGCCGACCTCCTGCTCCTGCTCGCCTCCGCACGCGTACAGGACGGTACCCCCGCGTGCGGACACGCGCGCTTGGATCTCGCGCAGGAGCGCCGTCTTGCCGAGTCCCAGCGCCCCGGTGAAGGCGAGGAGACCGCCTGCCCGTTCAGCCGTTCCGCCGTCCACGTCCGGGGCGCCGGTGCCGCACAGCGCGGTCACGGTGTGCTCCACCGCGGTGAGTTCGGCCTCCCGCTCCAGCAGCGCCACCGTCGCCGTCCTCGCCGTCCGTGCTGTCTTCGCCGTCCTCGTGCTCGGGCAGATGCCCAGAGCTTACGCCCGCGGAGAGCGCCTGCGGCGGTGAAGCGGGGAAAGGTGCGGCGCAGGGCGCGTCACGTCAGATCGAACTCGCCCTCGCGCGCCCCGCGGACGAAAGCGCGCCACTCCCCCGGCTCGAAGATGAGCGCGGGCTTGTCGGGCTGGCGGCCGTGCCGCATCGCCACGAACCCCTCCACGAAGGCGATCTCGACATCGCCGGTGCCCCGGCTGCTCGACTGCCACTGCGCCCCGCTGAGGTCGAGTTCGGGCTGCCCGATGGTGCTGTCGGCCACGCTGGTGCTCCTCCCGGTCATCGTCGTCCCGGCGCCACCCTAACCACGGCCCGGGCCGCTCGGACAGGGCGCGGCCCAGGGGAAAACGAGGTGCCGCGCCCGGTGCCGCGGGGTCGTGTCGCAGCGGAGCTCAGCCGGTGGGCGGCTCGTCGGCGACCAGCCACATGGCGAAGAACTGGGAGCCGCCCCCGTAGGCGTGACCGAGCGCTTTGCGCGCCCCCGGCACCTGGTGTGCGCCCGCCGCACCGCGCACCTGGAGGGCCGCCTCGGCGAAGCGGAGCATCCCGGAGGCGCCGATGGGGTTGGTGGACAGCACACCGCCCGACGGGTTGACGGGCAGGTCTCCGTCGAGTGCGGTCGCACCGGACTCGGTCATCTTCCACCCCTCCCCCTCCTTGGCGAAGCCGAGGTTCTCCAGCCACATCGGCTCGTACCAGGAGAAGGGCACATACATCTCCACCGCGTCGATCTCGCGGCGCGGCTCGCCGATGCCCGCCTGGTGATAGACGTCGGCCGCGCAGTCCCTGCCCGCGCGCGGCGAGACGGCGTCCTTGCCCGCGAAGAGCGTGGGTTCGCTGCGCATGGCGCCACCGTGCACCCAGGCGGCCGATCGCGGGGCGTGTGCCGCACCGGCGCGGTCGGTCAGCACCATGGCGCAGGCCCCGTCGGAGGAGGGGCAGGTCTCCGAGTAGCGGATGGGGTCCCACAGCATCGGTGAGGAGCGCACCTTCTCCAGCGTGATGTCCTCCTCGTGGAGGTGGGCGTACGGGTTCTTCAGCGCGTTGCGGCGGTCCTTGAAGGCGACCAGCGCGCCGATGTGGTCGGGTGCCGAGGTGCGGTGCATATAGGCGCGGACGTGCGGTGCGAAGAACCCGCCGGCGCCCGCCAGCAGCGGCTGCTGGAACGGTACCGGCAGCGACAGGCCCCACATGGCGTTCGACTCGGACTGCTTCTCGAAAGCCAGGGTCAGCACGGTGCGGTGCACGCGTGCCGCCACCAGGTTGGCGGCGACCAGCGCGGTGCTGCCGCCGACGGAGCCGGCCGTGTGCACGCGCAGCATGGGCTTGCCGACCGCGCCGAGCGCGTCGGCCAGATACAGCTCGGGCATCATGACGCCCTCGAAGAAGTCGGGTGCCTTTCCGATCACCACGGCGTCGATGTCGGCCCAGCCCAACTCGGCGTCCGCCAGCGCCCGTACCGCGGCCTCCCGTACCAGCCCCGCCATCGAGACGTCCCGCCGCGCCGAGACATGCTTGGTCTGGCCGATGCCCACGACACCGACGGGTTCCTTGCCGCTCCCACCGAGGCTGGTCGGGGTGCTCATGGGCGTTCTCCTTCGGCTCCGGCGCCGTCGGACTCCAGGACCGCGACGAGGTTCTGCTGCAGACAGGGCCCCGAGGTGGCGTGCGCGACCGCGCGGCGGGCCTCGCCCCGGCTCACCCGGGCCGCGGCCTCGCCGATCCGGACGAGCCCGGCCGCCATGACGGGGTTGGCCGCGAGCGGCCCGCCCGAGGGGTTGACGACGGTGCTCCCGTCGAGCCGCAGCGCTTTGCGCAGCACGATCTCCTGGGCGGTGAACGGGGCGTGCAGTTCGGCGACGTCCGGTGGTGGCGACCCGGCGTCGAACAGCCCGGCGCGCTCGGCGGCCAGCCGGGTCGAGGGCGAGTCGGTCAGGTCGCGTACGCCCGGGCTGTGCGCCTCGATCCGGTGGTCCATACCGCTGATCCAGGCGGGGCGCCGGGTCAGCCGGCGGGCGGTGTCCCCGGCGGCGAGCACGACGGCGGCGGCCCCGTCGGTGATCGGGGGCACGTCGTGCGGTCGCAGCGGTCGGGCGAGGTAGTCGCTCTCCAGCAGCGTGTCGGCGCCGGGCGAGCCGCTGAGTTGGGCGTGCGGGTTGTCCTCGGCCGCCTTTCGGCTGCGGGCGGCGATGTCGGCCAGCTCCCGCTCGTCGGTCTCCCCGGCGTCGAGCAGGGCGCGGGCCTGGAGTGCGGCGAGCGAGACGGAGTCGGGCCACAGCGGGGCGAGATAGTACGGGTCGAGCTGCCGGGTGAGGACCTCGGGCAGATCGCCCGCAGAGGACTTGCCGTAGGAGTACACCAGCGCGGTCTCGGCCTCACCGGTGAGGATCTTTACCCACGCCTCGTGGAGCGCCCAGGCACCGTCCATCTCCACGTGCGACTCGGAGATCGGCGGCCAGGCGCCCACGCCGTCCAGCGCCATGGTGAAGGAGAAGGCGCGGCCGGCCAGGTAGTCGCAGGAGCCGGAGCAGGTGAAGTCGATCTGACCGGCGGCCAGCCCCGTGCTGTCGAGCACCTCGCGCAGCACCGGCATCAGCATCTCGACCTCGGAGAGGTTGTCCGCCGCGCGGACGTGCGCCGTCTGCGCGAAGGCGACCACGGCGACGTCCCGGCGCCCGGCTCGGCTCGTCACAGCGACTCCTTGTACGTCTCGTAGTCGGCGTCGGGTTCGCCGGTGGGCCGGTAGTGGTCCGGGTAGCGTCCGCCTTCGGTCCAGACGGGCTCGACGCGCAGGCCCATGCGCACCTGGTCGTAGGGGATGCCCGCGATACGGCCGTGCAGCGCGAGTCCGGCGCCGTCGAGGGCGATGTGCGCGTAGACGTACGGCACCTCGATGTCCAGCCCCTTGGCCTTGATGTTGACCACGCAGAAGGTGGTGACGGTGCCGCGCGGGCCGACCTCGACCTGTTCCCCGGTGGGCACTCCGCAGGTGGGGCAGGCGCCACGCGGTGGAACGTAGACCTTGTGGCACCGTGGGCAGCGCTCGCCCAGCGTGCGGCGGGTGGTCAGGGCGTCGAGGTAGCGGGTCTGGGCGCGGCCCGGGGTGTAGGTGTAGTCGAGGCGGGCCTCGGCCACGATGCCGGTCACCGGGTCGGCGAACTCGCCCGGGTGCGGCTGCGCCCGGTGGGTGGATGGGGCGCTGTCGTCGGGTTCGAAGCAGGCGATGTCGGTGATGGCGCCGCTGCGGTGCTCCGCCCAGCGGATGCGTACGCGCATTCCGGTGTTGACCGCCTGCGGGCCGTCCGGCGCGTCCAGGGCGTGCAGCAGTGCGGTGTCGGCGCCGTCGAGGCGGACCAGCACCCAGGCGAAGGGGTGTCGCAGGGGCTGCCCTCTGCGGGGGCGGTCGTTCCACGACCAGGTGGTGACGGTACCCGTGCGGCCGACCTCCACCAGATCGCGGAGCTCCTCGGCCGTGACGGGGTCGTATTCGGTGGGCGGGACCAGGGTGCGTCCGTCGGACGCCTTGACGCCGAGCACCGTCCGTTCGCGGAGCCCGGTGAGAAAGGCGCTCTGCACGGGTCCGAGGGAGCGGGTGAAGGGGAACTCGACGACCAACGGTGCGCTGAGCACTTTGTGCGAGGGAGCCGCATTCAAGGTGGGTACCTCTCCGTCCGTGGCTGATCGGTTGCGCACCTACTCCCGGCGGAATCGCGGCCGGCGCTTCTCCGTGAAGGCCCGGGCGCCTTCCTTCGCGTCGGCGGTGTCGAAGACGGGCCAGCCGCGCTCCAACTCGGCTGCCAGCCCCTCCTGCTCGCTCATGGCCGCCGTCTCATGGACGGAGGCCTTCACCGCTTCGACGGCCAACGGGCCGCAGGCGTTGATGCGTTCGGCCGTCTCCAGCGCCGCGTCCAGCGCCGTGCCGTCGGGTACGACGCGTCCGACGAGCCCGATGCGCGCCGCCTCCTGCGCGCTGTACGGGCGCCCGGTGAGCAGCATCTCCAGCGCGTGCGTACGGGGGATCTGGCGTGGGAGCCGTACCGTCGAGCCGCCGATGGGGAACAGTCCGCGGCGGACCTCGTAGAGGCCGAAGACGGCGCTCTCGCCGGCGACGCGGATGTCGGTGCCCTGGAGCATCTCCGTACCGCCGGCGACGCAGTGGCCCTCGACGGCCGCGATGACGGGTTTGCGCGGCCTGTGGTGGCGCAGCATCGCCTTCCAGTGCAGGTCGGGGTCCTCGCGCAGCCGCTCGCGGTGGTGCTCACCGGCCATGCCGTCCCCGGCGAGTGCCTTGAGGTCCATACCCGCGCAGAAGGTGCCGCCCGCGCCGGTGAGGACGACTGAGCGGATGGCCTCGTCCGCGTCGGCCTCCAGCCAGCCGTCGTACAGGCCCACCAGCAGGGAAAGGGAGAGGGCGTTCTTGGCTTCGGGACGGTTGAGGGTGAGCACGAGGGTGGCGCCCTCGCGCTCCACGGTCAGATGCTCGGTGCCGCCCATAGCGGTTCCTCCCGTCGCAGGCCGCCTCAGGATCTGGAACAGGTTGCAGTAACGGCGCGCCAACTTCAAGGGTTTTCTGACGCGGCGTCATATTTCTTGTGCGGAAGCTCTTCCCGTCTCCGCGCACCGGTGCTCTGATGACGCCGGACGACACCAGTACGCGAGCACGCGAACACGCACGGGGGCGCACGCGAGACGAGCACGTACGCCGGGCCGGGGTATGGAGGAGCGCGCCGTGGAGTACAACCTTGCCGACCTGTTCGAGTCGATCGTCGACACCGTCCCCGACCGCGAAGCGCTGGTCCACCTGGACCACCCCGGAACCGGCGCCGAACGCAGGCTGACGTACGCCGAGCTGGACCGCGCGGCCAACCGGCTCGCGCACCACTTCGCCGAGAGCGGCATCCGGCCCGGAGAGCACGTCGGGCTGCACCTGTACAACGGCGTCGAGTACGTGCAGACGCTGCTGGCCTGCCTGAAGATCCGCGCCGTCCCCGTCAACGTCAACTACCGGTACGTCCAGGAGGAGCTGGTCCATCTGTACCGGGACGCCGACCTGGCCGCGGTCGTCTTCGACGGCGAGTTCACCGCCCGGGTCGTGGCGGCGGTACCGCAGGTCCCCCAGCTGCGGCAGCTGGTGCGGGTGGGCGCCGCGCCGCAGGACGGGCCGTACGCACCGGACCCCGCCCGCGCTGTCGCGCCCGTCGCCTTCGCGGAGTTCACGGACGCCGAGGCGGCGGGATCACCGGAGCGGGACTTCGGCCCCCGCTCGCCCGACGATCTGTTCCTCATCTACACCGGCGGCACCACCGGAATGCCCAAGGGGGTGATGTGGCGGGCCGAGGACCTGTTCTTCTCCGGACTCGGCGGCGGCGCGCCCACCGGCCCGCCGGTCTCCCGGCCCGAGGAACTGGCCGAACGGGTCGCGGCCGGCGGCGAGGGGCTGGTGTTCTTCCCCACGCCCCCGCTGATGCACGGCACGTCCACACTGACCCTCTTCATCGGACTGAACTACGGCCAGAAAGTGGTGCTGCACCGCAAGTTCGTCCCCGAGGAGGTGCTGCGCACCGTCGAACGCGAGAAGGTCACGGCGATCTCGCTGGTGGGCGACGCGATGCTGCGGCCGCTGGTGGACGCGCTGGCCGGGCCGCTGCACGGCACCGACTGCTCGTCCCTGCTCGTGGTCTCCAGCTCCGGGGCGATCCTCTCGGAGGCGGTGCGGGAGCAGTTCGCGGCGCTGGTGCCGCACACCACCCTCCTCAACAACTTCGGCTCCTCCGAGTCCGGATTCAACGGCACGGCGACGGCGGACTCCGGCCCGGCCAAGGGCTTCCGGATCACCGTCAACGACGACACGGCCGTGGTCGACCCCGCCACCCGGCAGCCGGTACCACCTGGCGAGGTGGGCCGTATCGCGCTGCGCGGCCATGTGCCGCTCGGCTACTACAACGATCCGGCCAAGAGCGCGGAGACGTTCTTCGAGGCCGAGGGCGCGCGATGGGTGCTGCTGGGCGATCTGGCGACCGTCGACGACGACGGGGTCGTCACCGTGCTGGGACGGGGCTCCCAGTGCATCAACACCGGCGGCGAGAAGGTCTACCCCGAAGAGGTCGAGGAAGCCCTCAAGTGCCACCCGGGCATCTACGACGCGCTCGTCGCGGGCGTTCCCGACGAGAAGTGGGGGCACCGCGTGGCCGCCGTCGTCCAGTTGCGTGCCGACGCCGCCGCGCGGCTGACGGCCGAAGGGATACGGCAACACGCCCGTACCCGACTCGCCGGGTACAAGGTGCCGCGCACCATTGTGCTCACGGAGCACATCCACCGCTCGCCAAGCGGCAAGGCCGACTATCGCTGGGCCCGCCGGACCCTGATCGAGGGGGCGCCCCCACCCCCCTCCTCCCGCGAGGGACAGACACCGCGACCGCGGTGACGGGGACCTCCCGGCCCCAGGCTGGGGAGACACGCCGAACCGGCGCCGAACCGGCCGAGGACCGGGCCCGGTCCGGCGCCGCCGGCCGCTGTGTGGTGGCTGGGCACCGCTGCCGAAGGGAGGGCTCAGTCCTCCGCCAAGAAGTCCAGTACCGCCTTGGTGAACTCCATCGGGCGTGCCTCGTGGACGAGATGGCCGCCGCCGTCGATGGTCAGGACGCGCGCGTCGGGCATCCGCTCGGCCATCAGCTGCAGGTCCCGCTGCGGGAGGTGGCTGCCGTCGCCGCCGCCCACCAGCAGGGTGGGAGCGGTGATGGCCCGGAGCCGGTCCCACCACCGCGGATCGGGGTCATTGCGCTGCCGGGTCCACTGGATCTTCACCTCCCAGTCGAAGGCGGGGGGGCCCGGTGGCGGATCCGGCACCTCGTGCGGCGGCCGGAGGGGGCGCATGGCTCCGGTCTCCTCCAGCACGAGTCGCTCCACCCGCTCGGGATGCTCCTGGGCGAACAGATAGGCGACGACGGAGCCGAAGGAGTGGCCGACGAGGATCGCCTTGTCGATGCCGAGCTCGTCCAGGAATCCCCGCAGGTCGCCGACGAAGTCGTCCAGGGCGTAGCTGCCGGGCCAGTCGCTCTCACCGTGTCCGCGCAGATCGAGCGCATGGACGGGATGCCGGCCGGCCAGGCCCGAGATGAGCGGACCGCGCCAGTCCTCGCCGTCCTCACCGAGGCAGTGGAGCAGGACGACGGGAACGCCCACCTCGGCTCCCCAGGAGCGATAGCTGAGCCGGATCCCGCCCGTGCGAACCGTCTGCGTTCCGTTTTCGCTCATACGGGGGACCGTACCCCGCTACTCGTCCCGCTTGCCCGAGGAGGGCGGCAGGGTGTCGGCAGGGCGCTTGGCCAGCTCGGACCTGCGGTAGGAGTAGCCGAAATAGACGATCAGTCCGACGGCCAGCCAGATGGCGAAGCGCAGCCAGGTCTGCCAGGTGAGGTAGGTGGTCAGCCAGATCGAGAACACCACCCCGAGCGCCGGGGTGACGGGCATTCCGGGGACCTTGAAGGTGCGCGGCAGGTCGGGCCGGCGGTAGCGCAGGACGATGACCGCGACGCAGACCACGACGAAGGCCAGCAGGATGCCGATGTTCGTCAGCTCGGCAGCCTCCTCGATGGGCAGGAATCCCGCGATGACGGCGGAGACGCACCCCACGATCCAGGTGACGCGCACCGGCACATGGCGCACCGGGTCGGTCTTTGCGAACCACTTGGGCAGCAGCCCGTCGCGGCTCATGGAGAACCAGACGCGGGTGACGCCGAGCATGAAGGTGAACATCACGGTGAGGATGCCGATGATGGCGCCGACGGCGATGACATCGGCGATACCGCTGAGCCCGACCGACTTGAACGCGGTGGAGAAGCCGCTCTCGGGGTCGATGTCCTTGTAATTCTGCATACCGGTCAGCACCAGGCAGACGGCCACGTACAGCACCATGGAGATGGCCAGTGAGTAGATGATCGCCTTGGGCATGTGCCTCTGGGCGTCCTTGGACTCCTCGGCCGCCGTACTCATCGCGTCGTAGCCGAAGACCGCGAAGAAGACGGTCGCGGCCCCGGTGAACGCGCCGGTGATGCCGAAGGGGAAGAACGGGTGGTAATTGCCGGTCTTGACGTGGAAGACACCGACCACGATCACCAGCAGGACGACCGCCACCTTGAGGGCGACCACGATCAGCTCGAAGCGAGCCGCGTTCTTGATGCCCAGGGTGAGCAGGTAGGCGATCAGCAGGCACAGCACCGCGGCGAACAGGTCGACGCGGTGCCCGTCGCCGGTCCCGGGTGCGCCGAGCATCCAGGTGGGCAGTTCGAGACCGGTCTCCCCCAGCAGGAAGGAGAAGTAGCCGGAGATACCGATGGCCACCACCGCGACGATGGCCGTGTACTCCAGCAGCAGGTCCCAGCCGATGAACCAGCCGCCGAGCTCGCCCAGCACGGCATAGCCGTAGGTGTAGGCGGAGCCCGCCTTCGGGATCAGCCCGGCGAACTCGGCGTAGGAGAGCGCGGCGCACGCGCTGGCCAGTCCGGCGACGAGGAAGGAGATCAGCACGGCGGGGCCCGCCTTGCCGTTGGCGACCGTGCCCGCGAGGCTGAAGACGCCCGCTCCGATGATGCCGCCGACGCCGATCGCGGTCAGATGCCGCAGGCCGAGGGTGCGGGACAGCTGCGGTCCGGCCCCGCCCTCGGTGTCCTCGATGTGCTCGATGGGTTTGCGGCGCAGTACGCCCTCGCCGCTCCAGAGCCCGGCCATGGGTCCTCCTGACGTTGGTGCGTATGACGGCGTCGCCATGGGCAGCACCCACGACGCCGCGTGATCATCATGGCCGCGCCAGGAAGGGGTGAAAAGTGACCACGAGGCTTCTCTCAGGCATGGCTCCCAGACGTACCCGTCCGGTCCCGCGGAGCCACGCCCGTCACAGTGGCCGTTCGCGTTCCCTCCAGTACGGTTCTCGCAGTCTGCGCTTGTAGAGCTTGCCGTTGGGGTCACGGGGCATCGCGTCGGTGAAGTCCACCGTTTTGGGGCATTTGTATCCGGCGAGTCGTCCCGCGCAGTGGTCCAGGATCGCCGCCGCGAGCTGCGGTCCGGGCCGGTGGCCCGGCGCCGGCTCGACGACGGCCTTGACCTCCTCGCCCCAGTCGTCGTGCGGCACCCCGAAGGCGGCCGCGTCCGCCACGGCGGGGTGGGTGAGCAGCGCGGCCTCTATCTCGGCGGGATAGATGTTCACTCCACCGGAGATGATCATGTCGATCTTGCGGTCACGGAGGAAGAGATAGCCGTCCTCGTCCAGATAGCCGAGGTCGCCGACGGTGAAGAAGTCCCCGATCCGGTTGCTGCGCGTCTTCCCCTCGTCCTTGTGGTACGAGAATCCACCGGTGCTCATCTTCATGTAGACGGTGCCCAGCTCCCCCGGCCCCAGCCGGTTGCCCTCCTCGTCGAAGACCGCGAGCTCGCTGATCGGCCAGGCCTTGCCGACCGTGCCGGGCTTCTTCAGCCAGTCCTCCGCGGTCGCGAACGCTCCGCCGCCCTCGCTCGCGGCGTAGTACTCCTCCACACAGCCGCCCCACCACTCGATCATGGCCCGCTTCACATGGTCGGGGCAGGGCGCGGCCCCGTGGATGGCGTGCCGCATCGAAGAGACGTCGTACGCCGCGCGCGTCTCGTCCGGCAGCGCGAGCAGCCGGTGGAACTGCGTCGGCACCATGTGCGTGTGCGTACAGCGGTGACGGTCGATCAGCCGCAGCATCTCCTCGGGCTCCCACTTGTCCATCACCACCAGCCGGTGCCCGATGTGCAGCGCCGCTGCCGCGAACTGGAGTACGGCCGTGTGGTACAGCGGGGAGCACACCAGATGGACGTTGTCGTCGAACGGCTTGATGCCGAAGATGCCCAGAAAGCCGCCGAGATGCGTCTCCTCCGGCCGCTTGCCCGTCAGTGGCCGCCTGATGCCGCGCGGGCGGCCCGTGGTGCCCGATGTGTAGTTCATGACCCAGCCGTTGGTGCGGTCCCGGTCTGCCGGGGCCTGCCCCGATCGGCCGCGCAGCAGGCCGGCGTACGGCCGGAAGCCGTCGATCCGCCCGATGGCGTAGCGGTGGGAACGGGGCATCTTCGCCTCGTCGGCGGCCGCCCGCACGGTCTCCCCGAAGCGGGCGTGCGCCAGCAGGAGCTTCGCACCCGAGTCGGAGAGGATCCAGGCGATCTCCGTACCCACCAGATGGTGGTTGACCGGGACCATGTAGAGGCCGGACTGGGCGGCGGCCAGGTAGGCGGCGATGAACTCCGGGCCGTTGGGCAGGACGGTCGCGAACGCGTCGCCCTGCGACAGGCCCGCCGCTGCGAGGGCGTGCGTGATCTTGTTGCACTCCGCGTGGAGACGGGCCGCGGACCATGTGGTGCCGTCCGGCGCGACGAGCACGGTGCGCCCCGGATCGCGCTGGGCCTGGGCCCAGAACCCGTTGGGTGCGTCCACCTTGGTTCTCCTTTCGGACGGGGTTCGAACCAAGCCCCTCAGTGCCGGTCCGCGATGGCGTTGAGCCGGGCGAGCGCGCGGTCGAATCCGCGGGTGAGATCGTCGACGACGGCCTGCACGGACCGCTCGCTGTCCATGGAGCCGACGATCTGCCCCACGGGGGTGCCGAGCAGCGGCTCCACCTCCCACCGCTGGATCCGCGAGTTGGCCTCGGCCACCAGCAGGCCCTGCAGGGGCATCGGCAGGGGGCCCGGCCTGTCCTCCCCCGTCTCCCAGGCGTCCGTCCACGCGGTCCGCAGCAACCGCGCGGGTTTCCCGGTGAGCGCCCGCGACCGCACCGTGTCCCCCGGCCCGGCGGCCAGCAGCTTGCGGGTCAGGGCGCGCGAGCCCAGGTCGGCCTCGGTGGTCGTCAGCCACACCGAGCCGAGCCAGGCTCCCTGGGCGCCCAACGCCAGTGCGGCGGCGAGCTGTTCGCCGCTGCCGATGCCGCCCGCGCACAGCACCGGCAGCGGGTCGACGGCACGCACCACCTCGGGGGTGAGGACCATGGAGGCGATCTCCCCGGTGTGGCCGCCCGCCTCGTACCCCTGGGCCACCACGATGTCGATGCCGGCTTCCTTGTGCCGCTCCGCATGCCGGGGGCTCCCGGCCAGCGCCGCCACCGGTATGCCGCCGCGGTGCGCCCGTTCGACGACGTCGGGCGGGGGCGAGCCCAGCGCGTTGGCCAGGAGTTTGACGGGATAGTCGAAGGCCACGTCCAGCTGGCTGCGGGCCACGCTCTCCATCCAGCCGGTGATGCGCCAGCCGCTCCGTTCGCCCTCCGGGAGTTCGGGCACGTCGTGTGCGGCCAGGATGTCGCGCACGTACTGCCGGTGCTCCTCGGGGATCATCGCCTCGATCTCGTCCTCGGTGACCCCCTCGACCTTCCGGGCCGGCATCACCACATCGAGGCCGTAGGGCAACCCGTCGGTGTGCGCCTCCAGCCAGTCGAGGTCGCGTTTGAGGTCGTCGGCGGCGCCGTAGCGCACGGCGCCGAGCACGCCGAAGCCGCCCGCGCGGGTGAGGGCCGCCGCGACGGCGGGGAAGGGCGTGAAGCCGAAGATGGCGTGCTCTGCTCCCAGCTGTCTGCTCAGCTCCGTCTGCATGGGCGGCAGGATGCCGCAGCGGCGCCGCCGAGGGAAGACATTTTCTGATGCTGCGTCAGATATCTGCCGCCCGCCACCCCCGGCCGCGCTCCCGACCGCTCCCGACCGGGGTTCAGCGTCTGCGCGCCAGTTCCCGGTAGACCTCGGCCGCCTCCCCCGGGCGGCCCAGCCGCTCCAGGCAGTGCGCCTCGTCGTTCCGGCTGGCCGCCGTCGCCGGATCGTCGGGGCCCAGCACGCGTTCGCGTACGGCGGTCACCTGCCGGTGCACCTCCAGCGCCTCCGCCCAGCGGCCGAGCCGCCCCAGCGCGTGGCCGAGCTCGTGCCGGACCGCGAGCGTGTCGGGATGGTCGGGTCCCAGCACCGCTGCGCGGCCGGCGGCGGTGCGCGCGTACTCCTCCAGCGCCGCCGCGTGGCGGCCGAGCCGGGCGAGCGCCGAGCCGGTCTCGTAGCGGCCGGCGAGGGTGTCGGGGTGGTAGGGGCCGAGCAGCCGCTCACGCTCGGCGGCGACCGCCCGGTGGACCTCGTACGCCTCCTCCCAGCGGCCGAGCCGCCCCAGCCGCAGCCCGGCGTTGTGCCTGCCCGCCAGCACGGCGAGCCGCTCCCGCGGCGGCCGTGCGCGCGAGGCCTGTTGCGGTATCCGCGGCGCGGCGTGCGGCACGGCCTCATGGGTGACGTCGGCACCCTCGGGCGGGGAGGGGAAGGGATCCACCTCCTCGGTCCACCGCCCGCTCAGCCGGCTCAGCTCCGCGGCCGGCGGTGCGGCCGGGGGACGCGGCGCGAGGGTGCCGCCCGCCGGCAGCCCCCCGTCCATGCCGCGTGTCCACGGCGGCATCCACAGCGGCGCCACGGGGGGCGTCACCGCAGCGCCCGGTCCCGCACCGCGGAGGTGAGCCCGCGCAGCGGCGAGTTCGTCCGCCAGCGCGGCGGCGTCGGCCGGGCGTTCGTCCGGCGCTTTGGCCAGCAGCCGCAGGACGGCGGTCTCCAGCGGCGGCGGCAGCTCGGGGCGGTGGGCCCGTGGTGGGACGGGCGGGGTGTCGCGGTGGCCGACCAGCACCGACCAGGGGTCGCCGCCCTCGAACGGCGGCACCCCCGTGGCGATCTCGTAGAGGACGCAGCCGAACGAGTACAGATCGCTGCGGTGGTCGACGGCGGAGGCCGCGATCTGTTCGGGCGACATGTAGTGCGGGGTGCCCATGGCGATGCCGGTGCCCGAGAGCTTGGCGGTGAAGCCGATGTCGTGGGCGAGGCGGGCGATGCCGAAGTCGCAGATCTTGACGGCGCCGTCCTCGGTCCGCATGACGTTGGCCGGCTTCAGATCGCGATGGACGACGCCCTGGTCGTGGGTGTAGGCCAGGGCTGCGGCGACCTGTTCGGCGACGTCCACGACCTCGGCCACCGGAAGCGGCTGCCGCTTGTTGTCCTCCAGCAGTTGGCTGAGATTGCGTCCCTCCAGCAACTCCATGACGAGATAGAGCCGGCCCGCGTCGTCCCCGAAGTCGTGCACCACCGTCACCCCCCGGTGCTGCAGGGCGGCGGCGACGCGTGCCTCGCGCCGGAAGCGTTCGCGCAGGACGCGCAAGAACGCCTCGTCGTCCCGCCGGGCCAGTGGTTTCAGGCATTTGACGGCCACCCGCCTGCCCAGCGACTCGTCGCGTGCCCGCCACACTTCGCCCATACCGCCGCGTCCCACAAGATCGAGCAGCCGGTACCGGCCATGGATCAGGGTGCTGTGCGCCATCCCTGCTTTCGCCCCCGTCGTTGCCGCTCTCGTCCCTCCCCTGTCTGCCCAGTATGGCTGCCTCGTTCCTGCGTGTGTATGCCAACCGATGGTGAGGTGTACGCGTTTGACTGGTTCGATGTGGTACTGACGTGTACGGCCGTGTTCCATGGCGTGCATGGGGCGGAAGTTGAGCCCGTGTGTCGCGGTCGTACGCCCCGCGCGTCAGCGTCGTACGCGCGGCATGCCCAGCCCGATCCAGGAGATGATCTCGCGCTGGATCTCGTTGTTGCCGCCACCGAAGGTGAAGATGACGGCGCTGCGGTAGCCGCGCTCCAGTTCGCCGCCCAGCACCGCACCCGCCGAGCCCTCCTGGAGGGGGCCTGCCGCGCCGACGACCTCCAGCAGCCAGGCGTAGGCGTCGCGGCGCGCCTCGCTGCCGTACACCTTGACGGCCGAGGCGTCGTACGGGGTGAGCGTGCCCTTGTCGAGGGCGTCGACCATCTGCCAGTTGAGCAGCTTCATCGCGTCCAGCCGGGCGTGGGCGCGGGCCAGCCGGGTGCGCACCCAGCCCAGGTCGATGACGCGGCGCCCGTCGGCGAGCTTGGTCTGCCGCGCCCAGCGCCGGGTGTTCTCCAGGGCGCGTACGGCCATGGTGCCGTGCGCCGCGAGGGTGACCCGTTCGTGGTTGAGCTGGTTGGTGATCAGCCGCCAGCCGCCGTTCTCCTCGCCGACCC
The DNA here is from genome assembly GCF_018070605.1 of Streptomyces sp. B15. Lineage (NCBI taxonomy): Bacteria > Bacillati > Actinomycetota > Actinomycetes > Kitasatosporales > Streptomycetaceae > Streptomyces > Streptomyces sp. B15. Next base: position 26,074 of record NZ_JAGPXJ010000030.1, on the reverse strand, counting down.
GGCGGCTCGCGGGCACCCGTACGTTCTCGTAGTAGCTGGCTGTCGTGTCGTGCGAGGCGAGCGTGGTGATGAGGGTGCACGAGTAGCCGGGGTCGCTGGTCGGTACGAGCAGCAGGGTGATGCCCTTGTGCGGCTTGGCGTCGGGATCGGTGCGCACCGCGAGCCAGACCCAGTCGGCGGTGTCCCCGTTGGTGGTCCAGATCTTCTGCCCGTTGACGAGGTAGTGCCCGGTCCCGGTGTCGCCCTCGCGCACCGCGCGGGTGGTGAGGGAGGCCAGGTCGGTGCCCGCGTCGGGCTCGCTGTAGCCGATGGCGAAGTCCAGTTCGCCGGAGAGGATGCGGGGCAGGAAGTACGCCTTCTGCTCGTCGGTACCGAAGCGCATGAGGGTGGGTCCGACGGTGTTGAGCGCCATCAGCGGCAGTGGCACACCGGCCTGTGCCGCCTCGTCGAAGAAGATGAACTGCTCGACGGCGCTCATCCCGCGACCGCCGTACTCGCGCGGCCACCCCACACCCAGCCACCCGTCCCGGCCGAGCTGCCGCACGGTCTCGCGGTAGAACCGCTTCTGGGCGGACGGCTCCGCGTACCGGGTGTGCGCGTCCTCGGGTACGAGCCGGGCGAAGTACTCCCGCAACCGCGCGCGAAGCTCCTGCTGTTCGGTGGTGTATTCGAGGTACACGGTCCCCTCCGCTCCACGACGGTGTGCCGATGGCGGCGCACACAGTAGAACGTGTTCCACCACAAGGGAATGCCCGCCGCGCTCCCGGACGGTGGAGGACCTCAGCCCTCCACCCCCCTCGGGCGCGGGGCAAGCCAGGCGAGGGATGCGGTGACCAGGGCGCGGACGCCCGTGTCGAGGGTGGGCTGGATCACCGGGGCGAAGCGGGGGCTGTGGTTGCCGGGGATGTCCTGGTTGACCGTCCCGGCACGCTCGGCCTTCCGGTAGCTGTCCGGATCGGTGCCGCCCAGGCCCCAGTAGGTGCTGGGGCAGCCGAGTCCGGCGGGAAGTTCGCCGAAGTCCTCGCTGGCCGGTACCGGCTCCGTGGTGCGCGCCCGGTCCTGGCCGAAGTAGGCCGCGAAGGCCTCCGCGACCCGTTCGGTGGCCTCGGTGTCGTTCTCGGTCACGGAGAACTCGCTGAGCGTCTCGAACTCCGGTTCGTGCTCGACGCCGGAGGCAGCACACTCCCCGACGACGATCCGGCGCACCGCGGCCAGGACGCGGGAGCGGGTCTCCTCGTCGAAGCTGCGGATGTTGAGCTGGATCTCGGCGCTGTCGGGGATGATGTTCGGTCCGCTGCCCGCGTGGATCGCCCCGACGGTCACCACGGCCGGTGTGGTCGCGGCGGTCTCCCGGGCGACGACGGTCTGCAGCCGGACGACGGCCATCGCGGCCAGCACCACCGGGTCGATGACCCGTTCGGGCATGGAACCGTGTCCACCGCGCCCGTGGAAGGTGACCCGCAGACTGTCGGAGGCCGCCATCATGACACCCGCCCGGGTCAGCAACGTCCCCGCGGGCGCGGGCAGCACATGCTGACCGAGCGCCACATCGGGCCGGGGGATGCGCCGGGCCAGCCCGTCGTCGACCATGGCGCGGGCGCCGGAGCCGTTCTCCTCGTTCGGCTGGAAGAGCGCCACGAGGGTGCCCCGCCAGGCGTCGGTCTCGGTCGCCATCAACCGGGCCGCGCCCAGCAGACAGGTGACGTGGACGTCGTGGCCGCAGGCGTGCATGACGGGGTGCTCGACGCCGTCCGCGTCGGTGCCGGTCGCGGTCGAGGCGTAGGGCAGTTCGGTCTGTTCGCGTACGGGCAGCGCGTCCATGTCGGCGCGCACCAGCACGGTGGGGCCGTCGCCGTTGTGCAGCACTCCGACGACCCCGGTCCCGCCGATCCCCTCGGTGACCTCGTAGCCCCACTCGTTCAGCGCCTGGGCGACATGGCCTGCCGTCCGCCGTTCCTGGAAGCCGAGTTCGGGGTGCTGGTGGAGGTCCTTGTAGAGGGATTCGAGGCTGTCGCGGATGTCGGACAGTCCGGCCAGCACCGCGTCCGCGGCAACGGTCGTGGGGTCTGTGTCGGGCATGGGGGAGGCCTTTCCTCTGCCAGGGGGTGCCACGAGGTGGGTGAGCGCCACGGGGTGGGGCTTCCACCAGGAGCGCGACAGCGACACGACCCGTTCAGGGGCGTTAGCCGATGAATCACCCAGTTGCCCGTTTCGTATGATCCGTCCGATCTGTGAAGCTGGTGAAACTCATGGTGACCGTCCCCTACATCAGGAGTGACTGGTGATTCTCTCGATCTCGGGCGTCGTGCTGCTTGGCTTGATCGTCTTCCTCTTCTTCCGCAAGGACAACCTCAAGGTCTCCCACGCACTCGTGTGCGCCCTCTTCGGCTTCTACCTGGCGGGCACCGCCATGGCACCCAGCATCAAGGCGGGAGGCGAGAGCCTGGCGAGCCTGCTCGGCGGGCTCAAGTTCTAGCGAGCGGGCCGGGAGGAGTCGGGCGTGGGGCGGTGGGCGATGCGGTCGCGGTGGAACGCGCGGAAGGCCGTGCGGGCCGGGGCCGACTCGGCGCTCGACGTCCTGCACCCGCTGCTCGTCCTCGGCCGAGGAGCGCACCGTCTCGCGGGGTGGGGACTGGCCTGGTGGACCCGGACGCCCCGGGAACGGCGCGGTCCCACGCTGTTCGCGGTGGCCGCGTGCGGGGTGCTGCTGTGGCTGCTGCCGTACGGGCCGATGCTGATGGGGCTCGGGCTGCTGGGCACCACCGCCTGGTACGGGCGGCCGAGCGCGGCCGGGCCGGACGGCTCCCGTGCGGCCCCCACCGCTGTGGAGCGCGCACGGCTGCAGGCGCTGTACGAGGCGCTGGTGCCGTACTTCGCACTGGAGGGCGACCCGCACCCCGAGCCGCTGTACGCGTACGACGGCGGATGGGAGCGCGCGTTCGAGGAGTTCGTCTTCCGGGACGGCCGGATCAGCGGACTGCTGCTGCGCTACCCGCCCTCCTTCCGCGACGGCGAGCTCGCCGCGCGACTGCGGGTCGAGCATCTGCTGGCGGCCAAGACAGGCCGTGGCCGCGAGTACCGCTACTGCTGGGACGAGGAGTGCAACCTGCTGGAGATGACGGCTTTGGAGCCGTTGCCCACCCGCATCCACGCCCAGCCTTTCGTGACCGCGCCCGGCGAGACGGTGCTCGGCTTCACCGACGGCTGCGAGATCCACAGGACGGTGCCGGTCCACTTCCTCGGCGAGCCGGCCCCCCGTGACGTACCGCCGGTGATGTGGCGCACCGGCCCCCGCTCCACGGAGCAGCACCTGCTGGCGGTCGGCACACCGGGCTCGGGCACCAGCTCACTGTTGCGCTCGCTCGCCCTGCAGGCACTCGGCCGCGGCGAGGTGCTGATCGTGGACGGCGACGGGGGCGGCGAGTTCGCGAGCTTCGCGGCGCGGCACGGGGTGCTCGGCGTGGAGACCACGCTGCCGGGCGTACTGACCGCGCTGGAGTGGGCGGCGCGGGAGACGGAGCGCAGGCTGCTGAGCGCCGGCCGGGCGCGGCAGCGCGGCGAGAACGTCCCGGAGGACGTACGCCGACCTCTGTGGGTGCTGGTGGACCGCCCCGCTGCGCTCACCCATCTCGCACGGACGGAGGGCCGGACCGATCCGCAGGAGCTGCTGCGGATGCCCCTGCGGCACGGCCGCGCCGCGGGAGTGACCGTCGCGGTGGCCGAACAGTTCGAGGGCGCGGAGGAGTTGGGGGAGGCGGTACTCACCTTCACCAGGGCGCGGGTGGTGCTGGGAGCGGTCTCTCCCGAGCAGGTGGGCGGCGTACTGGGCGAGGCGCCGCAGACCGGCCCGCCCCCCGGCGTGCCGCCCGGCCGGGGCTTCGCCCGGCTCGGTCACGGCCCCGTGCTGCGGCTCCAGGTCCCCGCCACCCCGGATCCGCAGGACGAGACGGCGGGCGAGGCCGAGCGCAACGCGGTCCGGGAGCTGCTGCCCGAGCCGGTACGCGGCCCCGGCCCCGCCCAGGACCGGAGCGGGAGCGGGCAGCCGGCGGACGTGCGGCTTCCCGCACCGCCCGCCGGTCGGGCCACGTAGGCAGCGCCGGTCACACCCCGTACGGCAGCAGGTCAGGCCACGTAGGAGCGGGGCACGTCGGAGGGGGTCGGCGCGCCCGACCGCACCAGATCGGCGGCGGCCGCCAGGCGGGACGCCGCCTCCCGGGCGAGCGGCTCGGCAATGGTGAACGGGAGCCGTACGAACCCTTCGAAGGCGCCGTCCACGCCGAAGCGCGGCCCCGACGGCACGCGCACGCCGAGTCGCTCGCCCGCCTCCGCGATCCGGGACCCGGACAGGCCCCCGGTGCGGACCCACAGGGTGAGGCCACCGTGCGGCACGGTGAACTCCCAGTCGGGCAGCTGGTCGCGGAGCGCGGCCGTGAGTGCTTCGCGGTTCTCCCTCGCCCGGACCCGGCGCTCGGTGACGGCCTGCTCCCAGCCCGCTCCGTTGAGCAGTTCGGCGACGGCGAGCTGTTCGAGCACGGGGCTGCCCAGATCGCCGTGGGCGCGGGCCGCCGTGAGGCTCCGGATGATCTCGGGGGCGGCCCGGATCCAGCCGATCCGCATGCCGGCCCAGATGGACTTGCTGACCGAGCCGACCGTGATCACGGCCGAGCCGCCAGGATCGAAGGAAGCCATGGGCGGCGGCATCTCCAGCCCCGGGGAGCCGGTGCTCGGCGTCCCCGTGGCGCCGGGCGGGCCCAGCGGCAAATCCGCCATGGTCTCGTCGGCGATCAGCATGGTGCCCGCGGCGCGCGCCGCCGCGACCAGCTCGCGGCGCTGTTCGACACCGGCGAGCGCGCCGGTGGGGTTGTGGAAGTCCGCGACGACGTACGCGAGGCGCGGCGCGGCCTCCCGCAGGGTGCGGTGCCAGGCGGGCAGGTCCCAGCCGGCGAGGTTGCCCGCCATGGGGACGGGGACCAGGCGGCCACCCGTCTCGCGCAGCAGCTGCAGCACATTCGCGTAGGAGGGGTGTTCGACGGCGATGCGTTCCCCGCGCGGGACCAGCATCCGCGTGAGGGCGCCGACACCGCCCAGCGCTCCGGTGGTGACCATGATCTGCTGCGGCATCGTGGGCACGCCGAGCGCGGTGTAGCGGTCGGCCAGCGCCTCGCGGAGCACGGGCAGGCCCGCCGGGTAGTCGCCGTGGGTGTGGGCGTAGGGCGGGAGGGCCGCCAGTGCGCTCTGGAAGACCTCACCCATCAGCTGCTGGGCGGGCAGCGCGGCACAGCCCAGATCGATGACGGTGCCCTCGTTCTCCGGCGGGAGGGGGTGGAGGCCGCGGGTGGGCAGCGGCTTGCCCGCCGGCACGGTCGTCCAGCTTCCGGAGCCGCGGCGGGACTCCAGGAACCCGTCGGCGCGCAGCGCCTCGAAGGCGGCGGCCACCGTCGTGCGGCTCACCGACAGCGCCGCGGCCAGCTCCCGCTCGGCGGGCAACCGGGTCGCCACCGGAATCCGGCCCTCCAGCACGAGGAGGCGCAGCCCTTCGGCCAAAGAGCGGTAGGCGGGCACTCTCCGGGTGGCCTGGGCGGTGCCCGCACCGAGCACCCCGGTGGCGGCCGGCGCTTCGGCCGTGCCCGGCGCATCCGCAGTGCCCGCCGGGGACGAGTTCTCCCGTGCTGCCGCCCCCGGGTTCTCCCGCCGCACGCTGTGCTGCGAGCCGAGGAGCCGCGCGAGCTGTGCGGCCCCCACGGCGGAGTTCCAGTGCGCCATTATTCGGTCCACCTCTCCTGGATTGGCCGTTGAAATGGCCTGCTTCCATGCCACAGGGTGCCACGAGACAGTCCACTGGCACGAGAAGGGGTAGGTCTTTGTCCATTTCCAGGGGTTCTGACGAGGGATCCGGCAAAGGTTCCGACAAGGGTTCCGGCAGGCGGCTGTTCCGTCGGATCACCCAGCTGTACGTGGGGCTGCTGCTGTACGGCGCGAGTGCGGCACTCATGGTGCGCGCGGGCCTGGGGCTGGACCCCTGGGACGTCTTCCACCAGGGCATCTCGGAGCGCAGCGGACTGTCGATCGGCACGGTCACGATCATCGCGGGCGCGGCGGTGCTGCTGCTGTGGTGGCCGATGCGCGAGCGTCCCGGTCTGGGCACCGTCTCCAATGTCTTCCTGGTCGGCCTGTCGATGGACGCGACGCTGTGGCTGCTCCCCCACGTGGACGCGCTGACCTACCGCGTGCCGCTGCTGCTGTCGGGCGTGGTGCTGAACGGCGCGGCGACGGGGCTGTACATCTCGGCCCGCTTCGGACCGGGGCCTCGTGACGGGCTGATGACCGGGCTGCACAAGATCACGGGCCGCTCGATCCGGCTGGTGCGGACGGGGATCGAGGTGGTGGTCCTGCTCACCGGGATCCTGCTGGGCGGCTCGGCCGGGGTGGGCACGGTGCTGTACGCGCTGGCCATCGGCCCCCTCGCCCAGTTCTTCCTCCGCGTCTTCGCCCTGCCGGACAGCGCCCGGACGGGCGAGGGATCGCGGGTGGTGGCCCGCGGCGGCGAACCGGAAGGCACCGTACTGCGCGGCTGAGGGCTGCGGCGATACTGCGGCGGTGACGAACGTACCCGCCGACGGCGCCCGCTTCCCCTCCCCCGTCCATTCCCCCGTCCATCCGTTCCTCGACGCCGCGGGACCACTGGCCTTCGCGCACCGGGGCGGCGCCGCCTCCGGACTGGAGAACACCCATGCGGCCTTCTCCCGCGCCGTGGAGCTCGGCTACCGCTACCTGGAAACCGATGTGCACACCACTGCGGACGGCGCGCTGGTGGCCTTCCACGACACCACCCTGGAGCGCACCACCGACGGCAGCGGCCCCCTCGCCGAGCTCGGCTGGGCCGAGGTGAGCCGGGCCCGGGTGGCGGGACGCGAACCGATACCGCTCTTCGCCGAACTGCTGCGTGCCTTCCCCCGCGTGCGCTGGAACATCGACGTGAAGTCCGAAAGAGCGCTCGTCCCCCTGCTGGAACTGCTGGACGGCGAGGCGGCCTGGGACCGGGTGTGCGTGGGCTCGTTCAACGAGGCGCGAGTGGCCAGAGCGCGTGCGCTGGCCGGGCCCCGGCTGCTGACCTCGCTGGGCACCAGCGGCGTACTCGCACTGCGGATGCGCTCCCTCAAGCTCCCCTGGAGGCTGCGCGCGGGAGCGGGCTGCGCACAGGTGCCCGAACGGCACGGACGGCTCCGGGTGGTGGACCGCGCCTTCGTACGCGCCGCGCACGAGCGGGGCCTGCGGGTACACGTGTGGACGGTGAACGACCCGGAACGTGCCGCGGCCCTGCTGGACCTGGGCGTGGACGGCATCATGACCGACCAACTGGAGATGCTGCGCGACCTCTTCGCCCGGCGCGGCCTCTGGCGCCACGAGTGAGCCATCGCCCGGCAGCCGGAGGGGGCCGTCAGCCGGGCGTGCGGTCCAGGAAGCCGCCGACCGCCCTGGCGAAGCCGTCCGGGTCGTCCTCGTACAGCCAGTGGCCGCAGCCGGGGAAGGTGACGAGCTCGGTGTGCGGACGCTCCTCCACCATCCGCTCCGCAACCCGCGCGGAGAGCATGAAGCTGTCCTCCGCGCGCAGCAGCAGCGCGGGCTGGTCGGAGGCACGCCAGTACCCGCTCAGGTCGCCCGCGAAGGCGCGCTGCGAGGCCATCATGTCGTCGGTGTCGAACAGCAGGCCCCAGCCGTCCTCGAACGGCACCGCGCTCTGCAGGAAGTAGCCCGCGTCCGGGACGCCCTGGGCCTCGATCGCGGCGCCGAGTCCCTGCCTGCTGGGGGCGCGGCGCGGCCAACGCGAGCAGTCGAGCACCGGGTGTGCCTCCGGCTCCTGGTTGAGCACCGTCATATCGGCGACGAGCAGCGCGCGAACCCGCTCGGGGGCGCGTGCCGCCAGGACGAAGGCGACGGCGCCGCCCATGGAATGGCCCAGTACGGCGGCGGACGGGATGCCCAGCGCCTCCAGCAGGGCCGCCGCGTCGTCGGCGTACGCCTCGGGAGAGAACTCCTCGGCCCGGTCGGAGCGGCCGTGCGAGCGCTGGTCGTACGCGATGACGCGGTAGCGGCCCGCCAGGGCGCGGGCCAGCGGGACGAAGATCCGGCCGCGCCCGAAGTGACCGTGCAGGGCGAGCAGCACCGGCCCGGTGCCGCCGCTGTCGAGATAGGCGATCCGGCGCCCGGCGACGCCGATGTGGTGCTCGGTCAAGTCCGGTGCTGCGGCGGTCGGTTGGCCGGTTTCGGCGGGCACGGCGTGCGGACTCCTCGGTTCGCGGTGGTCGGGGCGCCGCCAGGATGCCAGGCCGCCGCCGGTGGCCGCGCGTGACTTTCCGGGCGGCGGGAGCCGGGCTGTAGTCTCCCCGGGCCGGTTGCGAAGATCGTCGGCGTTCGAGGGTGGTCGAGGCCGCCGGCAGCAGCCCGCACAACGGGTCGACGGGGAGGAACGGGGATGGGAACGGTCGCACCGGATGCGCCGCGGGCGCCGGAAGGAGGCGCGGAACCGCAGCAGTTGACGACGCTGCGGGAGCGCCGCCGCGAGCAGCGCGGCTGGTACTTCTACGACTGGGCGAACTCCGTCTTCTCCACGAGTGTGCTCACCGTCTTCCTCGGCCCCTATCTGACCGAGGTCACCAAGGCCGCCGCCGACGCGGACGGCTATGTGCACCCGCTGGGGATACCGGTGCGGGCCGGCTCGTTCTTCCCGTACGCGGTGTCGGCCTCCGTGCTGCTGTCGGTGCTGGTGATGCCGCTGGCCGCGGCGTTCGCCGACCGCACGGGCCGGAAGAAGCCACTGCTGGGCGCCGCCGCCTATCTGGGAGCCGGGGCGACGACCGGGATGTACTTCCTGGACGGCGACCGCTATCTGCTGGGCGGTGTGCTGCTGGTGGTGGCGAACGTCAGTTTCGCCGTCTCCATCGTGCTCTACCACGCCTTCCTGCCCCAGATCGCCCCGCCCGAGGAGCGTGACGCGGTCTCCTCGCGCGGCTGGGCCTTCGGATACGGCTCGGGCGCACTGGTGCTGGTGGCCAATCTGGGGCTGTTCCTGGGGCACGAGTCGCTGGGAGTCGCGGAGTCGACAGCCGTACGCATCTGCCTGTCCTCCGCGGGGGTGTGGTGGGCCGTCTTCACCATCGTCCCCCTGCTGCGGCTGCGGGAGCGCCCGGCCGTCGCGGGCGCCCCGGGCGGGGCCGGGCGGGCGACGTTCGGACAGGGGTTCCGCCAGTTGGCGGGGACGTTGCGCCAGTTGCGCCGCTATCCGCTCACGCTGCTGTTCCTGGTGGCCTATCTGCTCTACAACGACGGCATCCAGACGGTGATCACCCAGGCGTCGGTCTACGGCTCCGAGGGCCTGGGACTGGACCAGACGACACTGATCGGCGCGATTCTGCTGGTACAGGTCCTCGCCGTGGCGGGCGCCCTGCTGCTGGGCGGACTCGCGGCCCGCTACGGGGCCAAACGCACCATACTGGGGTCGCTGGTGGCCTGGACGGCGACGGTGGGCGCCGGGTACTTCCTGCCGCGCGAGAATCCCGTCTGGTTCTATGCGCTGGCGGTGGGCATCGGCCTGGTGCTGGGCGGCAGCCAGGCGCTGTCCCGCTCGCTGTTCTCGCACCTGGTGCCGGCCGGCAAGGAGGCGGAGTACTTCGCGCTGTACGAGATCAGCGACCGCGGGACCAGCTGGCTGGGGCCGCTGCTGTTCGGACTGGTGTACCAACTCACGGGCGACTACCGGAATGCGATCCTGTCGCTGGTGGTCTTCTTCGCACTCGGTTTCGCGCTGCTGCTGCGGGTACCCGTACGACGTGCGGCAGCGGCCGTGGGCAACGTCGCACCGGGCCGGATTTAGACCTGCGGGTGCTGGGCCGGTAGTGTACGCCTTTGGCCCACCGGATGGACCGTTACTGCACGCCGAAGAGATGCGAACAGTGGGTGACATCTCCTGTCAGTTGTGACAAACCGGTCACCGGGGGGTACCGCAGATCAACGAAGCGGCGGCACGAAGAAGCAGCGGCGCGCAGCCTTCCGTCACGGTTGGAGGTGCGTGACGGGTGGGCGATCTCCCCTTGCGGGAATCTTCACCGGCGGCCGGACGTTGACCGGATGACGACGACAGCGACACCTGTCCTGTGGGCGACCAGCCCGGGAGGCACGAATTCATGAGTGAGCGAGCTCTTCGCGGCACGCGACTCGTGGTGACCAGCTACGAGACCGACCGCGGCATCGACCTGGCCCCGCGCCAGGCCGTGGAGTACGCATGCCAGAACGGACATCGATTCGAGATGCCGTTCTCGGTAGAGGCCGAGATTCCAACCGAGTGGGAGTGCAAGGTGTGCGGCGCACAGGCACTCCTGGTGGACGGCGAGGGTCCGGAGGAGAAGAAGGGCAAGCCCGCGCGCACGCACTGGGACATGCTGATGGAGCGGCGTACCCGCGAGGAGCTCGAGGAAGTCCTCGCCGAGCGGCTCGCCGTACTGCGCTCCGGCACCATGAACCTGGCGGTGCACCCCCGCGACGACAACAGCGGAAACAAGCGCAAGTCCGCCTGACCAGGGACAGCCACACCGACACGACACGGCGGGAGGGCCCGGGATCACACGTTCTCGTGTGGCCCCGGGCCCTCCCGTTTCGTTTTCGCCCGACTTCGCTCGACTTCGCTCGACTTCGTTCGACTTCGCTCGACCGGCGACCCGGGACCCGCGGCAGCGGGTCAGCGCCCCTGCTGTCCGTCCGCGTCGCCCGGCTGGTCGTCGTCGCGCACGACCTCGCCCTGGACGACCTTGCCGTCCGGGCGGTGCATCCGCACCTGCTGCTCGGCCGTACGCGCCTGCTGGTAGGCGTCGCCGAGGGTGCCGGGCGGGAACCCGCTGCGCCGGTCGACGGAGCGCTGCACGGTGCCGCGCAGCAGCTTGGCCGTCGGCGGGAAGAGGCACAGCAGCCCGGCGGCGTCCGAGACGAGTCCGGGGATCATCAGCAGCAGTCCGCCGAGCATCGCCGTCCCGTTGCCGCCGCTCTCGGCGGCGGGCCGGTCGGCCGGCTCGCCGCCCCCGCGCGCCTGCTCCTGGGCGCGCTGGACGGTCTCGGCGAGGTTGCGCCAGGCGCGGCGGCCGGCCCGCTTGATCACGGCGGCACCGAGCACGAAGCCGCCGGCCAGCACGAGGAAGACCGTCAGCCCGCCCGCCGCCTGACCGAGCAGGGTCAGCAGCCAGATCTCCAGTACGGCCCACAGCGCGACGGCCAGCGGCAGCAGCGTGCGGCCCTTGGACCGAGGCGGCCGGGGCGGAGGCTTCCCGCCGGAGCGGGCCCCGGCTCCCTGCCCCGGTCCGCCGTCTGCACCGTCCGGGCCCTGTCCGTCGGGCTCGTACGGGAAAGGTGCGCGCGTCGTCATTCCTCCAGTGTGCCTGGTGTCACGTAGGCCCGGGATCAGCCGCCTGGCCGGTCGCGCTCCCGGTCGCCTTCCCGGTTGTGGGAGCGGCCGTCGGAGCGCTCGTCGGTGCGGCCCTCACCCCGGCCGAGGACCTTTTTGACCCGGCCCTCGACACCCCAGGCGGCGATCCGCCACAGCGCCTCGGCCATGATGTCCCGGCTCATCTTGGAGTCGCCGCGCTCCCGCTCGACGAAGGTGATCGGGACCTCCACCACGTGGTAGCCGGCGTGCACGGTGCGGCGGGTGAGATCCACCTGGAAGCAGTAGCCCTGGGAGGCGATGGAGTCCATCCCGATGCCCTCCAGGGTCTCCTTGCGGAAGGCGCGGAAGCCCGCGGTCACATCGCGTACGTCGACGTCCAGGAGCAGCCGGGAGTAGGTGCTGGCGCCGCGCGAGAGGAACTCGCGGGACTTGGGCCAGTTGACGATCCGGCCGCCGGGCACCCAGCGGGAACCGATCACCAGGTCGGCGCCGCCCAGCGCGGTCAGCAGCCGGGGCAGTTCCTCGGGCGGATGGGAGCCGTCGGCGTCCATCTCGATCAGCACGCCGTAGCCGTTGTCGATGCCCCAGCGGAAGCCCGCCAGATAGGCGGCGCCCAGGCCCTCCTTGCCCTTGCGGTGCATGACGTGGACGTGGTCGTCCTCGGCGGCGAGCTCGTCGGCGATCTTGCCGGTGCCGTCGGGGCTGTTGTCGTCGGCGATGAGGATGTGCGCCTCGGGTACCGCCTCGCGTACCCGGGAGACGACAGGCTGGATGTTGTCGGCCTCGTCGTAGGTCGGGATGATGACCAGGGCCGTCCCGAGCGGGCCGTACCGCCGCTGTCCGCCGTCCGTCACTGGTGCTGCCCCTCCGGTTGAGCCTGTCGGTCCTGCTCGTCGGTGCCGTCCTGGTGGCCGGCGGCGTCCGGCGTCTCGGTTGCCGTACGGGCTTGCGTACGGCCGCCGCGCGTCCTGCGGCCCAGGAGCAGGGCTCCGGCGCAGGCGAGCACGCCCACGATAGCGATCACCCATTCAGGAACGGCACCGACATGGTCGGCGAGGGTGATCTCGTCCCGCAGTGGGAGGTCCCCGGTGAGGACGTCCTGGGTGAACTCCTCCGTACGCTGCTGGACCGTGCCGTCGGGCGAGACGATGGCGCTGATGCCGCTCGTCGCCGCGGTCACCACGGCGCGGCCGTGCTCGACGGCGCGCAGCTGGGACATGGCCAGCTGCTGCTCGGGCTGGCCCGTCCGCCCGTAGGTGGCGTTGTTGGTCTGGACGACGAGCGCGCGGGCTCCGTCCTTGACGGTGTCCCGGGGGATCTCGTCGTAGGCGACCTCGAAGCAGATCACATCGCCCAGACGCGCGGGACCGGTCTGCAGGACGCCGGTGTGGTCGCCGGGGTAGAAGTCGCGGGGGACCTGCTGGAGGCGGGTGATCACCTTGCTGAGCTGGTCGCGGAAGGGGACGTACTCGCCGAACGGAACCGGGTGCTGCTTGGTGTAGGACGCGCCGGGGCCCTTCTTCGGGTCCCAGACGATGCCCTGGTTCTCGACGTAGCCCTCCTTGGTGGGGTGGTCGACGAGCGCGCCGACCAGGACGGGAACGCCGACGGCCTTGACGGCCTCGTCGATGCGGTCACCCGCCTCCGGCCACTTGTAGGGGTCGAGATCGGAGGAGTTCTCCGGCCAGATCACCAGATCGGGCTTGGGCTCCTTGCCCTGCTTGATCCGCTCGGCCAGGTCGAGGGTGGCCTCGACGTGGTTGTTGAGGATCTGCATGGGGCGGCCGAGGAAGTGCATGCCCGGCTGCTGGACGTTGCCCTGCACGACGGCGATGCGGACCGTGTCGGCCGCCTTGGTCGGCACGGGCACCGCGAACCCGGCGACGGTGATCGCGCCGGCGAGCCCGAGCGCGCCGAGCCCGGTGGCCCAGGCGCGGGTGGTGCGTGCCGAACGCGAGCGCAGCCGCCACCCGGTCAGCGCCGCGGCGGCCAGCAGGGTACCCGACAGCGCCACGGCGAAGGTCACCAGCGGGGCGCCGCCCAGCGCGGCCAGCGGCGTGAAGGGGGAGCTGGTGTTGGCGAAGGCGAGGCGCCCCCACGAGAAGCCCCCGAACGGCAGCCGGTCGCGCAGGAATTCCTCGGTCACCCACAGGCAGGCGCCCCACAGCGGCCAGGCCGGCAGCCGCGAGGTGACGGCCAGACCGGCGCCGAGCCCGAGCACGAACAGCCCCTGCAGGAAGGCGAGTCCGATGGTGGCGTCCCAGCCGACGACGTGCAGCCACTTGAGCAGGACGACGAAGAAGGGCCAGCCGAACGCGAGTCCGAGCCAGGCGCCCTGGCGGCCCGTGCGCCCACGGGTGAGCAGACTGAGCGCGGCGACGGCCACGAGCGAGAGCGGCCAGATCCCGTACGGCGGGAAGGCGAATGCGAGGACGACACCGCTGAGGGCCGCCAGCCCGGTGCGGCGGGCTTCGCGCCGCGCCAGCGCCGCGAGCCTGCGCATCCGGCCGGGGCGCCCGGCGCCCTTGGCCGTCGGCTGCCCGGCATCCGAGGTGACGTTACTGCTCGTGTCGGCGCTGCTCGCCGTGCCGGCACGGCTCTCGCGTGCCGGCTCTCCCGGCGCGCTGCGCCGGGCGGCGGGTGCCGCCTTCCGCGCCCGGGAGCCGTCGTCCGGGGCGGAAGCGGAGGTGGTGTCGGGGCCCGATGCCAAGGTCGCGGCCTTCCTAGCAGGTCGTGCGGTCGTGAGCTGACCGTACAACGCGCGGGGCCCGGTGCGGGGCGCGGGACCGTAAAGCGGCGGGAAAGCACGGGAGCGCGGACGGGCGCGGTAGCCGCCGCGTCGCGGAGCGTCATCGGCGGGGGCACGCCGTGCGGTTCGGGCGCTGTCTACGGATCGGGGCCCGGTGCCCTTCGGGCCGACCTGGGACCCGCTGGCTGCGGATCGTCCGAAAGCCGTTGTCTACTGAGCGTCCGGGCCCCGTCCCGGGTCACACCCGCCGACCGGCGGAAACCATCTGTCCCCGTGCCGCGGGCGCTGGACCTGGCTCGCAGTGGTGGTGCGCCGGTGCGGTACACCACCCCGTGGCCCAGCGGCGTTCGACGACAGCGCGGAAGCTCCCCGGTCGGACGTCCTGTGGTGGACGCGGCCGAACCTACCGGGCTTCGGGCAATCATTGTCAACAGCCCGGTTACCTGGGGTGTTTCAGCGAAAGACCAGGTCAGTGCGGAGAAGGCGGCGCCGCAGCGACCGGCGGAGGGGGTCTCGTTCGGCCGTATTACCGCTCCCTACATCACTCGTCCGGCCGTGCGTAGACCGTACGTCCGCCCACCACCGTCCGCAGACAGACCGGGACTTGACCGCCCGGTGTCAGGTCGGGCAGTCCGGGGGTGCCGGAGCGTGGGTCGGTGGACCAGTTGGCGACGCGGGTGTCGGGAGCCTGGACGACGAGGGGCCCCGTCCGCCACAGCGCGTAGTCGGCGGGGGCGCCGGGGACCAGCACCCCCGCGTCGTCGCGGCCGAGGGCGCGCCAGCCGCCACGGGTGTGCGCGGTGAAGGCGCCGCGTACGGAGATCCGGTGCTCGTGGGTGCGGTGGAAGGCGGCGGCGCGGATCGCTTCCCACGGGCCGAGCGGGGTGACGGGGCTGTCCGAGCCGAGGGCGAGCGGCACCCCGGCCCGCAGCAGCGCCGCGTACGGATTGAGAGACGCGGCGCGCTCGGCACCCAGCCGGCGCGCGTACATACCGTCCGCGCCGCCCCAGGCGGCGTCGAATCCCGGCTGCACGGAGGCGGTCAGGGCCAGGTCGGCGAAGTCGGCGAGGGTCTGTTCGGTGAGCATCTCGGCATGCTCCACGCGGTGCCGGGCCGCCCGGACCCGGGCCGGGCCGACGGTCTCGGCAGCCCGGCGAACACCCTCGGTGACAGCCTGGAGCGCGGCGTCACCGATGGCGTGGAACCCGGCCTGGAGCCCCGCCTCGGTGCAGGCGGCGACGTGGGCGGCGACGGCCTCGGCGTCCAGCAGGGCGCTCCCGCTGGTGTGCGGCGCGTCCGCGTAGGGGGCGCACAGATGCGCGGTGTGCGAGCCGAGGGAACCGTCCGCGAACAGGTCACCGGCCGCCCCGACGACGCCGAGTTCACCGATCCTGGCCGCCTCCTTCGCCGAGGTGACGAGCTCCGCCCAGTAGCCGTGGACACGGGGGCCCGGCTCCTCGGCCGCCAGCGCGAGCAGCCCGCGCAGGTCGTCCTCGCCCGAGATGTCGGGGCCGGCGCACTCGTGCAGCGCACCGATGCCGAGCGAGGCGGCGTGGGCGCGGGCGGCGCGTTGGGCCTCGGTGCGCTGCCGCGGGGTGAGCGTGGCGTACGCGGCCTCACGGACGGCATGGTGCGCGTCGCCCGTCAACGGCGCGTCGGGCCGGTACCCCTCGCGGGTGGTGATGTCGGGGACGAGGTCGAGCATGGCCGTGTCGGCGAGTGCGGAATGGACGTCGATCCGGGTCAGATACAGCGGCCGTCCACCGCTCGCCTCGTCGAGCTCGGCGCGGCTGGGGTGGCGCTGCTCGGGCCAGGCGTGGGCGTCCCAGCCGGTACCCAGCAGCACCCGGTCGTCCGGCCGGGCCTTCGCGTACGCGCGCACCTGGGCGAGCGCGTCCGCGAGGGTGGGCGCGCCGGACAGATCGAGGCCGGTCAGCGCGAGCCCGGTCGCCGTCGTGTGCACATGGGCGTCGGTGAAGGCCGGGGTGACCAGTGCACCGTCGAGATGGACCACCTCGTCGACACCGTCGGCGAAGGAGTCGGCAGCGCCCTCCGTGCCGATCCAGGCGATGCTGTCGCCCTCCACGACCATCGCGGTCGCGAACGGATCGGCGGGGCTGTGCACCTCGCCCCCGCGCAACAGGAGGGTGCGGGGCCGGGAGGGGGTTGTGCTGTCGCTCATGGGGACAGTCTCCCGCTCCCGGGGCCCTCTCCTCGCGCGGGGTCCACGGGACGGCGGCGGGACGGCCGGTGGGACCGCGGGGGGGCGGCGTCTCAGATGCGGGGCGGCCTGGCCTCGTACGGGGTGGACAGCACGACGGTCGTACGGGTCGAGACCCCGGCGAGGCTGCGGATCCGGGCGAGCAGGTGCTCCAGTTCGATGGGAGTGGCGACCCGCACCTTGAGGATGTAGTTCTCGTCCCCCGCCACGCTGTGGCACGCCTCGATCTCCGGCACGTCCGCGAGCCGTTCCGCGATGTCGTCCGGAGCACTGGGGTCGAAGGGTTTGACGGAGATGAACGCCGTCATCGGCAGCCCGACGGCCTCGGGGTCCACCAGCGCGGCGTAGCCGCGGATGACGCCGCGCTGTTCGAGGCGGCGTACGCGCTGGTGCACGGCCGAGGTGGACAGGCCGGTGGCCTTGCCCAGGTCGGTGTAGCTCATCCGCCCGTCCTTGACGAGCAGTTCCACGATCTGACGGTCGAGTTCCTCCACAGCGGATCACCGTACTGCGCTCGCGCGCCCGGCGCAGCGGGAACCCTCCGGCACGAGCGGGTGGCGCGCCGTGGCGGGCGGGCGCCGGGAGTGAACGTGGAAGCTTCAAGTATGTGACGAAGGCCACACTTGTGCACCCGCGTCCTCCCCCGCGAGGTGATTATGCGCGTAGCACGGCGGGAAGTGCTTGCTGTGGCCGGAGCCCAGTCGCCCGGCCGTTCCATCGAGGGGGATTACATGCGCACGACGAAGTCCGCCCACTCCGTTCATCGGTACGACGAGTCGCACGAGAACGCGGCGGCCGTCACTTCGGACGGCCCCGGCGTCTCCGCCGAGCTGACAGGACCGGTCGTTGAGGACGAGATGTACGAAGGTCTCCGCGTCAAGTGCCCCGAATGCCGCCAGGCAATCGCGGTCTTCACCCATGAGGAGAAACTGCCGCGCCACGGGCTGTGCGCCTCGCCCTGGGATCCGTTCGGCCTGACGGTGTGCCAGGGGTCGGGCCGCCCGGTGCGGGACGCCACGCCGTGGGACAGCGAGACGCGCGAACGCGCGGTGAGTGAACTGCTGACGCTGCCCGAGGGGCTGGACTGGCGTACCCAGCCGTTCTCCCACGCGGGCCGCCCCGACACCCGTCCCGTCCGGGCCGGCGCGCAGTGACCGGCGGAGTGACCGGCGGAGTGACCGGCCAAGGCGCCGGGCAGGCCTGACGGGCCGCACATCGCCACCGTCCTGCTGCTCCTGCCGGTCGCCCGTCGGCCGGCAGTCGGCGCCGCTGCGCGGGTAATGCGATTGCCCGAGCTTTGGAGCCGGGCCAAGGTGGGCGCATGGCGCGAGTGTTGATCGTGGGGTTGCGGCGCGGGCTGGTGCTCGCCCGCTGGTGCGCCCGGGCCGGGTTCGACGTCGCGGCGTTGTGCGACGCCGACCCGGAGCTGCTGGCGGCAGCCTCCGCGGAGTTTCCCGAAGCCCGTACGGCGAGCAGTTGGCAGCAACTGGTGACCGCCGATGTGGCGGCGGTCGTCCTGGCCCACGACTTCGACGCGCACGCCGAGCCGGCGCTGGCCTTCCTCGAACGGGGCGTGCACGTGCTGAGCGAGTGTGCCGCGTGCGTGACCGAGGAGGAGGGCAGGGCCCTGGTCCGGGCCGCCGAACAGTCCTCGGCCGACTACTCCTTCGCGGAGAACTATGTCGAGCACCCGCATGTGCGGACGGTCGCGAGACTGGTCGCGGACGGCGAGATCGGCTCCGTCGAGCTGATCGAGTGCGACTATGTGCACGGCCTCGCCCCGCAGGACGTGGCCGCCCTGGCGGGGGACCCCGCGCACTGGCGCGGCAGGATCTCCCCCACCGCCTACTGCACCCACACCCTCTCCCCCGTGCTGGATGTGACCGGCGCCCGGCCCGTGGAGGTCACGGCACACCCGGTGGGCGCCGGCGAGCGCCCCATGGCGGTCGTGCTGGCCACCCGGCTGTCGACGGGGGCGCTGGCGCTCACCCGGCAGACGTTCCTCCAGGGCGAACCGGACAGCCACTGGTCGTGGCTGTCGGTACGCGGCAGCCGGGGGCTCGCGGAGTCGTTGCGCGCGCCGGGCGAGGTCGCCTGGTCGGTACGGCTGCGCAACGAGCCGTGGGCACACGGCGGTTCGCTGCGCGACGAGGTGCGCCGCCCGGCGCGGACGGTGCTGTACGGCGAGAAGGTCGCCCCCGCCGAAGCGGGCACGGCCGAAATCGTCGAGGCGTTCCGGCGCACGGTGACCGAGGGGGCGCCGCCCCGGGTGCCCGTCCGGGCCGCGGTCGCCGCCTCTCTGGTGGGCGTGGCGGGCGCCCGCTCCCTGCGGCAGGGCTCGGTGCCGGTGCCGGTTCCGGACGTGGACCGGTGGTGAGACGTGGCCGATTGGTGAGCCGCCCGGTGGTGAGGCGCCTGGTGGCGCGGCGCGGAATGGTGAGAGGCCGCCGTGCGCGTTTTCGGCCGGGCCCCGGTGAGGAACAGCTGACCGGGTAGTTCCGTACGGGCCCGGCGTGGGTCCCCGTACGGCTGGGGACCCGCTGCCGAGGAGGCGTCAATGACGAACACGAGCACGAAGAGCAGGTCGACCAGGTCGGCCGGCACCAAGCAGACCGGCAAACAGGGCGGCAAGCAGGACCAGCAGCAGGCCCTGGTCAGGGAGCTGCTGAAGCGGCACGGAAAGACCTACGCGGACGAGGCGGGTATCACGCTGCGTGACACCCCGCAGCCGCTCTACCAGCTGCTGGTGCTCTCCCTGCTGCTGAGCGCCCGCATCCGCTCGGACATCGCGGTCGCCAGCGCACGGGCGCTGGCGAAGGCCGGGATGAAGGACCCGAAGCGGATGGCCCGGGCCACCTGGCAGCAGCGGGTCGACGCGCTCGGCGAGGGCGGCTACCGCCGCTACGACGAGCGGACCGCCACCCAGCTGGGCCGGGGGGCCGAACTGCTGCTGGACCGCTGGGGCGGCGATGTGCGCAGGATGCGCAAGGACGGCGACGTCGCGGGCGCGCTGCGCGACATTCCCGGCATCGGCCCGATGGGGGTGTCGATCTTCCTGCGGGAGGCCCAGGCGGTCTGGCCGGAGTACCAGCCCTATCTGGACGACAAGGCCCTGCAGGGCGCGGAGCGGCTGGGGCTGCCGAAGTCGGCTCAGAAGCTGGCAGGGATGGTGCGGAAGGACGAGCTGGCCCCGCTGGCGGCCGGGCTGGTGCGGGTGGCGCTCAGCAAGGAGGTGGCCGAGGACGTGTGGGACGCCGCCCGCGGGTGACGGCACCCCCGCGAGCGGGCTCCCGCGGCCCAGCTGTATTGATCGCGAGCGTTCACCTAAAGCTCGATCAGCGCCTGCACCGGTAGATGGTCGCTGGGGTACTGCCCGTCGCGCTCGAAGGTGTTGATCGTCGCGCTGCGGACACGGACGCCGGGGGAGGCCAGAATCCAGTCGATGCGGTCACCGTCGGGTACCAGCGGCCGGTAGCCGTGGAAGGTCCCGTACAGCTTGCTGCGGCTGCCTGCGGTATCCCAGGTGTCGACGAGTTCACCGTCGTCCAGCAGCGTGTCGTAGACGGGGTTGTCGTGCGCCGGGACGTTGAAGTCGCCGGTCACCAGGCGTGGCAATGCCGGGTCGAGTGCTGCCAGCCGCTCGGTGATCAGGGCCGCCGACCGCTCCCGGGAGGGCTGACTCCGGTGGTCCAGGTGGGTGTTGAGGTGGTACAGCTCCCGGCCGGTGGCCAGATCGCGGAACCGCACCCAGGTGACCATCCGGATGACGGTGTTGCCCCAGGTGGTGGAGCCGATCAGGGCGGGCTGGTCGGAGAGCCAGAAGTGGTCGTACTCGAGCGGCAGCAGCCGCCGGACGTCGTAGAAGACGGCCATGAACTCGTCCCGGCTGCCGCCCGCGCGGCCGATGCCGAGCCAGTCGTAGCGTGCCCGCCCCAGGTCGGCGGCGATGTCCTTCAGCTGCGGGTACAGCCCCTCCTGGGTGCCGATCAGATGCGGCCGCTCCCGGCGGAGCAGCGCCCGGGTGACGGGGCGGCGCTCGGCCCAGCTGTTGGGCGGGGTGTCGGAGGCGTAGCGCAGATTGAAGGTCATCGTGCGGAGCGCCGCGCCGTCCTCGGCCGCCGGCCGCTCGTTCGCGCGCTCGGTCGCGGGGTGTGCTGTCGCGGCCTGCGCGGTCGCGGTGCGCGCCGCGAGGGGCAGCGCGAGGGCCGCCGCCGCGGCCGTACGGATGCCGCGGCGGCGGGTGAAGTGCGGTGCGGTTGCGGACATTTGGCGCCTCCAGCTGTGGGCGGTACGCGATGTCCGGGAGATTCTCAGACCGTCGGGTGAGGGGGAAGTGGCCGGTACGCGTACGAGGCGCGAACGGCGACCGCCGCGGGCCGCACGTTTCGGCTCAGCTCCTGGTCTCCGGCCCCGCCAGGTGCCGGGCGACCACCATGCGCTGGATCTGATTGGTGCCCTCCACGATCTGGAGGACCTTGGCCTCGCGCATGTACCGCTCGACGGGGAAGTCCGTCGTGTAGCCGTATCCGCCCAGGAGTTGCACCGCGTCCGTGGTGACACGCATCGCGGTGTCGGTGCAGAACAGCTTGGCCATCGCCGCCTGCCGGGCAAACGGCTGCCCCGCGTCCCGCCGCCGGGCCGCCGCCAGGTACAGCGCCCGGCCGGCCTCGATCTGGGTGGCCATGTCGGCGAGCATGAAGCGCAGCCCCTGGAAGTCCGCCAGGGGGCGGCCGAACTGCTCGCGCTCGGCCGTGTAGGCCAGCGCCTCGTCCAGGGCGGCCTGCGCGACGCCCACCGCACACGCCGCGATGCCCAGGCGGCCCGAATCGAGGGAGGAGAGCGCGACGCTGAAGCCCTGGCCCTCGTCGCCGAGCCTGCGGGCGTCGGGCACCCGGACCCCGTCGAAGTGGAGCTGTGCGGTGGGTGATCCGTTGAGCCCCATCTTGTGCTCGGGCGGCGCGGCGCTCAGCCCCTCGGCGTCGGCGGGGACGAGGAACGCGGTGATGCCGCAGGGCCCCTCCTGACCGGTACGGGCGAGCACGGTGTAGAAGTCGGCGACACCGCCGTGGGTGATCCAGGCCTTGGTGCCGTTCAGCACCCAGTCGCCTTCCCCCGGCTGCGCTCCGGATGCCCCCTGGTCGCGGACGGCCCGGGTGCGCAGTGCGGCGGCGTCGGAGCCGGAGGAGGGCTCGGACAGGCAGTAGGCGCCGAGCAGGCCGCCGCCGAGCATGTCGGGCAGCCACTCGGTGCGCTGCTGCTTGCTGCCGAAGTGGGCCAGCCCGTGGCAGGCGAGCGAGTGCACGCTCGTGCCGAGCCCCACGGTGAGGCGCGCGGCGGCGAGTTCTTCCAGTACCTGGAGATAGACCTGGTAGGGCTGGCCTCCGCCGCCGTACTCCTCGGGGTAGGGCAGCCCCAGGAGACCCGCCTCGGAGAGCAGCCGGAAGGTCTCGCGCGGGAAGACGCCCGCCGCCTCCTGTTCGGCCGCCACCGGCTTGATCTCCCGCTGCACCAGGTCGCGGACGAGGCCCAGCAGGTCGCGTGCCTCGTCGGTGGGCAGTTCTCGTTCCACCGGCTGCGGACCGTCCTGTGGCATGGCGCGCTCTCCTTCGGGTCAGGAACTGCGGCGACGGCGCCGGGGTGTGGCGGGTCGCCGAGGGACACCGGCCCGCTGGCGGGCCGGGGGTGCCGCTGCCCCTGCCGTGATACTGCACCGTCGGGTCGCGAGGGTGGCTGACCAGCGGCTGCGGCGAGTTGGAGTATGCCCGATCGAGGGCCGCCCGTCACCGGCGTACGGGGGCGAACAGTGCGGTGATCGCGGCCGGGGCCGCCTCGTGCCGACCCGCGTACCGGCTCGACGGAAATTGGTCCGAACCATTGACGGGCTGGTCTAGTCCTTCTACATTCCCCGAACGTACGACCGGCACCACACCCCCCGCACCCCACACGCGAGGTGACCATGCTCGGATCGTCAAGACAACGCTCCCTCGACTCCAGACGTCCCCGCCTCCTCCCCCGACGCACCCGCCGCCGCGGACTGATCGCCTTCCTGGGCGCCCTGTGCGCGGCACTCCTGGCCACGACGCTGCTCTCGGCGACCGCGTCGGCCGGCGGCCGGCAGGCACCGGCCGAGAAGCCGCAGGCCCCGGCCGTGACCGCGAAATCGACAGCGGCAGCCGGCAAGACGGTCGGGTACTTCACCAACTGGGGCGTCTACCAGCGCAACTACCACGTCAAGAACATCGAGACCTCGGGCTCGGCCGACAAACTCACCCACATCAACTACGCCTTCGGCAACGTCCAGGGCGGCAAGTGCACGGTCGGCGACAGCTACGCCGACTACGAGAAGGCCTACACCGCCGCCCAGAGCGTGGACGGCAAGGCGGACACCTGGGACCAGCCGCTGCGCGGCAACTTCAACCAGCTGCTCAAGCTCAAGCAGAAGCACCCGGACCTGAAGGTGCTGTGGTCCTTCGGCGGCTGGACCTGGTCCGGCGGCTTCGGTGAGGCCGCCAGGAACCCGGCCGCCTTCGCCGAGTCCTGCTACAACCTGCTCAACGACTCCCGCTGGAAGGGGCTCTTCGACGGCATCGACATCGACTGGGAGTACCCGAACGCCTGCGGTCTGAGCTGCGACACCAGCGGCCCGAACGCCTTCGGCAATCTGATGAAGGCACTGCGCGCCAAGTTCGGCGACAAGCTGGTCACCGCCGCCATCACCGCTGACGCCTCCCCGGGCGGGAAGCTGGAGGCCACCGACTACAAGACGGCCGCGCAGTACGTCGACTGGTATCTGCCGATGACGTACGACTACTTCGGCGCCTGGGACGCGAAGGGACCCACGGCCCCGCACTCACCCCTCAGCTCGTACCAGGGCATCCCCAAGGAGGGCTTCAACACCCAGGCGACCATCGCCAAGCTCAAGAGCATGGGCGTCCCCAGCAGCAAGCTGCTGTACGGGCTCGGCTTCTACGGCCGCGGCTGGAGCGGAGTGACGCAGTCGGCTCCCGGCGGAACGGCGACCGGTCCGGCACCGGGCACCTACGAACAGGGCATCGAGGACTACAAGGTCCTCAAGGCCCGCTGCCCGGCCACCGGAAAGGTCGGCGGCACCGCCTACGCGCACTGCGGCAACCAGTGGTGGAGCTACGACACCCCGGAGACGATCGGCGCCAAGGGAGACTGGGCCGCACAACAGGGCCTGGCCGGCGCCTTCTTCTGGGAGCTGAGCGGTGACACCTCCGACGGAGAGCTGATCAAGGCCATCCGGTAGGGGCGGAAGCTCTCGGCGCACGCT
The DNA here is from genome assembly GCF_018070605.1 of Streptomyces sp. B15. NCBI lineage: Bacteria > Bacillati > Actinomycetota > Actinomycetes > Kitasatosporales > Streptomycetaceae > Streptomyces > Streptomyces sp. B15. Next base: position 2,379 of record NZ_JAGPXJ010000030.1, on the reverse strand, counting down.
GCTCGACGAAGCACATGTGAGGCCCCGCGGTGATCCACCGCGGGGCCTCACGCCGTCCCCGCACGGTCGGCGCAGTCAGGCACCGGGCAGACCGGCACCGAGCACCCGGCACCCGAGCACGCCGGCGGAGATGCCGGCAGCCCGCCTGTCAGCGACGCACCCGTCCGCCCGCGCGCGCCCGCTCCAGCGCGCCGACACCGACCGCCGCGAGGGCGACCTGGATGATCAGCTCGATCCAGTCGAACCCCTTGGTGTCCGCCACGCCGACCGCCCCTGCGATGCCACTGCCGATCAGCGCGGCGACGATGCCGACCACGATCGTCCACACCACCCCCACCTGCTGCCTGCCCGGCAGCACCAGCCGACCGAGCGCACCGATGACGACGCCGACGACGAGCGCGCTGATCAGACCCGATATGTCCATGGTTTCCCTCTCAGCCGGAAAGACGCTCTTCTGTGGACGAGTGTCCCGAAAGGCGAGGGATATGCCGGTGCCGACCGGACCGACGGCGGGCCCGGGGGCAGGAGCGCCGAAGGAGACCGGAGAAGGACGGGAAGGGGACCGGAGAGGGAGCCGAGAAGGACCGGAGAACCGCACGGCTGCGGACCTCCCGGCTCGGCAGGGGGGCTACGGCCGCGTTCGGCTCTCGACCTGCGGCGGCGTAGGCGGAGGCAGTGCCGGGTCGAACTCCGCGATGATCTCCAGCGTGCCGCGCAGCGTGCGGATGAGCAGCTCGCGCAGCACCTCGCGGGACAGCTGCTGCTTGCGGGCCAGCCAGTCCAGGGTGACGCCCTCCACCGAGGCCAGCCAGCCCACCAGGGCCGTCCGGGCGAGGGGCGAGATGTCGGTACGGCTCCAGGCACCCTCGGCGATGGCGCCCACCAACTGTTCGCGCACGCGGTCGTGGATCGCCATGACCTGCTCGTCGTGGCCCACTCCCCCGCTGACGATCGTGCGGTAGGCCGCCTGGTTGTGCTGGGCGTACCGCAGATAGCCGTCGATGGTGCGGTGCACCCGCTCGGCGGGGGGCACCTCGGAGGCGCTCGTCGCCCGGGCCACCAGTTCGGCGACGGCCTCCTCGATGATCGCCAGGTAGTAGCCCCGCTTGTTGGTGAAATAGTAGTAGATCAGCCCTTTCGCCACCCCCGCGCTGCGCGCGATGTCGTCCATGGACAGGGCGTCGTAGGAGGTGTCGGCGAACAGCTTGCGGCCTATCGCCAGGAGCTCGGCGCGGCGCGCCTGGGACCTCTCGGTGGCACGGGGCGCGGGGAGGGAGCGCGCGCCACGCTGTTGACTCTTGTTCACAGTCGGCCCTGGCCTCCAAGTGCGTTGGGACGCAGGAAGTATGACACCCCCTCATCCGTCCATGACCGGGACCGTCGGACCGGGCCGCGCCCGTCCCTCCCTCCCCATGAGCAGGCCGGAGGTGTTGTCAGAGGCGGCTGCGACACTTCGGGCATGGACGAGACGGGGGTTGGGCACACGGCGCGGGCGGTGCCCGCGGCAGGTGGCGCGCCGCCCACCGGGGAGCGGTGGGCGCTGGTCCCGGCGGGCGGCGACCGGGTGCGGGTCTGCCCGCTCGACGCACGAGGCCGCCCGGCGGGCCCTGTCGTCACGGAGGAGTCGGTGGCAGCGGCCGTACGGGCCCGGCCCGGGACGACCCGCTGGGTATGGCGCTCCACACCTCTGGTGCAGCCCGCGCTGCCGGCCTCCACCGGCCCGCTGCCGGGAGGCGCCCTGGGAGTGCGGGTGGAGCGGTGCTACGACGTGGAGACGGCCGAGGCCCTGCTGCTGGCCTACGAGGGCAGAGCGGGTGAGCCGCGCTCGGTGCCGGCCGCCTGGGCGCGGCTGCACGGGCGGCCGGTGCCCCCGGACCGGCAGGCCTCCCCCCGCGAGACCGATCCCCAGCCCTCCCTGTTCGAGGCGGGCCCGGTGCCGCTGCCGGACGGTGTGGACCCGCTGGAGGCGCTGCTGGAGGTGTACGCGGCGCAGCTGGACCGCACCGCGCGGACCGAGCACCCGGACCGGATGCGGCTGCTGCTGGCAGGTGAGTCGGCGGGCACGCTGGTGGCCGGGGAGATGAGCCGCGCCGGGGTGCCGTGGAGCGCGGAGATCCACCGGGAACTGCTGGCGGAGCTGCTGGGCGAGCGGTATGCGGGCAGCGGGCCGCCCAGAAGGCTCGTGGAGCTGGAGGAGGAGGTGTCGCGGGCGTTCGGACCCGGCGTACGGGTGCGGCCGGATCTGGCCGCGGACGTACTGCAGGCGTTCGCCCGTGCGGGGATCCGGCTGGGCTCCACGCGGGCCTGGGAACTGCGGAAGGTGGACCATCCGGCGGTGGAGCCGCTGCTGCGCTACAAGAAGCTCTACCGGCTCTACAC